>NZ_AAWL01000027.1 GCF_000169155.1 Thermosinus carboxydivorans Nor1 | reverse complement strand
CGGGCCCTGGCTAAGCGCTGTAAACCAAGACGGCTCAGTAAAGTAAAAGGTGAGGTAAATGGCCAGAGCGGAGCTTGGATGCAATGAACCAGGCATCCACACGGTCATTCTTGGGAGCGTCGAGGTAGTGTGATTTCGTTAAAATCCCTAATCAGGCTTGGATTGAAAACATATACCTTGGTTTCAGGGCAATCAAACGATAAATGATGTTGCAAATACATGGCGACATGAGTGGAATAACAACCTGTATGTTCCAAGCCAAAGAGGACTTGATCAAAACCGTGTTTATGGACAAGAGAGACAATGCGGTCCTGGAATTCTAAGATGCCAGGACGGTTGTTGGCAACGGAAAAACGACACAAAGGCCGTTTTTCTTCCTGAAGTGTTAAGCAACAAACAACATTGTCCTGACTGCTTACATCAATTCCGACAAACAAGGGAGATGGCATAGGAAACACCTCCTTTCAAACAGGATGAGGATGTCTACGGTCCTGGGATGTCCCTGGGAAACCCATGAACGACAGCCTTGCGTGCTATTGGAATACACCGGAGGCCACCGGTGCACAAGCCTTCCTCTGCTGGCGGAAGGGGCGGCCGAACGGGAAACATTCAGCGTGTAGGTCTATACCATGGGGCCAGGGGAACACTCTTACTGTGGAAGAACCCTTCAAGAGGGGCAACAGGGGGAAACGGAACATTCCCTTGGTAGACATCCACCTATGGCTATTTTCCCAAAGACATCCCAGGACCGTAAAGAGATTTTGAGGATGTTTCATTTTCAAAAATAAAGAAGAGCAGCTTTGGTTGATTATGTTAATCAACTGGTCGCTACTCTTAATATACAAGGTGGGGATAAGGGTGAAAAACCCTGTCAAAAGCGTTGACGCCTATTATGTTTTCAGCGGCGCCTTGCGTCTCTTTCATTGGGTCATGGTTCCCGCAATAGTAGTCCTGTTTCTTACAGGACTGTACATCGGCAATCCCTTTTTCATCGGAACCCAGGGCATCGAAGCAACATTTGCCGTCACTAACATCTTGTCGATGGAGTCCATGCGCTATAACCACTTTGTGACCGCCTATCTACTAACCTCATCCCTAATTCTGCGCGTATACGGTTGGATTATTAACAAAGGCGACAGGTTGCTGCCGCGGTTTTGGACCCGTCATTTCTGGGGAAGTTTTGTCGACACGACGCTGCATTATTTGTTCCTTAGACCGCAGCACCGTCCCTACCTGCGCAACTCGCTGGCCCGGACGGCCTATCTTGCCGTATATATAATGATATTGCTGGAGATTATTACCGGTTTTGCTATGTATAGCATGATTGACCCTAACAGTTGGGCAGCTAAAGTTTTCGGCCCGGTAAACTTTCTCTTTGTAAACGAGTATGTAGTCCATCTTATTCACCACTATACGGCCTGGCTGATCGTGTTATTTGTTATTGTTCATTTATACATGGCATCCCGCGCCGATTGGATGGAGAAAGGCGGCGAGATATCGGGCATTATTTCTGGGGTCAAATTTTATGAGGAAAAGCCGGAAGATTTAAGCGATATTCAATAAAAGCTAAGTATGTTGAGCGGGGTACACCTGTCGGTGTGCTCCCTAATTTTTTGTGCGAGCGTGGCAAGAAATAACATTTACCTATAGCTGTATAATTAAGTTTGCAGTTCATTGGAGGAATATTCCGTGCTAACATAGAAATCAAAAAGCTGCGCACAAGGAAATTACTTTTTTGTTAGTTAACAAAATATGGGAGGGGTGTTACCGTGGACAAAAAGGACTCCTTATGGGACTTATTTCAACAGAAAAATTTGAGCCGGCGCACATTCCTTAAGACGTGTGTAGCTATTACCGGGATTCTGGGATTATCGCCAGCAATGGTGCCGGAAGTAGTGGCCGCGGCGGAAAAGAAGCCGCTTGTGCCGGTAATTTGGCTTCACGGGCATGAGTGTACCGGTTGCGATGAGGCGTTTATCCGCTCGCAATCGCCGCTGGCTTCTGATGTAGTGCTGAACATGATCTCGCTGGAGTACAGCGATACTTTAGCAGCAGCTGCCGGTGAACCGTTTGAACATCATTTGGCTGATATCATGACGAAATACGCCGGAAAGTACATATTGGCCGTAGAAGGTGCCGTGCCGCTCGCTGATGAAGGAATTCACTGCATGGTTGGCGGTAAAACCTTTATCACGGCTTTAAAAGAGGCGGCAAAAGGCGCTGCCGCCATCATTGAGTACGGCTCCTGTGCCGCCTGGGGCGGAATTCAGGCGGCTAAGCCGAACCCGACCAAGTCGGTTTCCATTAGCGACGTACTAGGCAGCAGCATTCCGATTGTAAAAGTGCCTGGTTGTCCCCCCATTCCGGAAGTCATGACCGGCGTGGTGATGCATTACGCCCTGTTCGGGCAACTCCCGCCGCTAGATAGTAAGGGCCGACCGAAACAGTTTTATGGTAATCGTATCCATGATACCTGTTACCGCCGACCGTTCTTCGATTCCGGCATGTTTGTCGAAAAATTTGACGATGCCGGCAGCAAGGCTGGCTGGTGCTTGTACAAAGTAGGCTGCCGTGGTCCGGAAACTTATAACTCGTGCGGCAACATGCGGTGGTGG
This sequence comes from Thermosinus carboxydivorans Nor1, assembly GCF_000169155.1. Classification (NCBI taxonomy): domain Bacteria; kingdom Bacillati; phylum Bacillota; class Negativicutes; order Selenomonadales; family Sporomusaceae; genus Thermosinus; species Thermosinus carboxydivorans. Next base: position 28,728 of record NZ_AAWL01000027.1, on the reverse strand, counting down.
AACGGTTTGTCCTACCCCATTCAATCGGGACACGGCTGTATTGCCTGCAGTAGTAATAATTTCTGGGATAATGGCCCTTTTTATGAGCGTCTGCCCAATATTCCCGTACCCAATACTATTGCCAATGCGGACAAGGTGGGCATGGTGGCAGCCGGCGTTGCGGCGGCCGGAGTTGTGGCGCACGGCCTCTTATCCGCCGTCCAAAAGCGGAGCAGCCATAGTGACGATAGTGAGACAAGGAGGACACAAGCATGAAGCGAATAGTTGTTGATCCCGTTACGCGGATTGAAGGCCACTTGCGCGTAGAGCTTAAAATAGACGAGACTTCCGGTAAAGTGGAAGATGCTTTATCCAGCGGCACTGCCTGGCGGGGGATCGAATTGATTGTCCGAGACCGCGATCCCCGTGACGCTTGGGCTTTTGTGCAACGTATCTGCGGTGTTTGTACGACTGTCCATGCTCTCACGTCATTGCGCGCCGTAGAAGATGCGCTGGGGATAGAAATTCCTAAGAATGCCAACTATATCCGGAATATTATGGCTGCCACCCAGACGACGCAGGATCACCTGATCCATTTTTATCATCTCCATGCCTTGGACTGGGTAAGCCCTGTGGCGGCGCTCAAGGCAGACCCAGCCGCAACCGCGTCACTGCAAAACGTAATTCTCGAGAAATACCGCTTAACTTTTAGCGGGCCGATGGATTTTGATTTTGATGCCTATCCGAAAGAATTTCCCAAGGCGACGACGCTGTATTTTAAAGAAGTGCAAAATAAGGTAAAAAAGATAGTGGAAAGCGGGCAGCTTGGCATTTTTGCCGCTCACTGGTGGGATCACCCTGACTACGATATTTTACCGCCGGAGGTACACCTTTTAGCGGTAGCCCACTACCTTAATCTGCTGGACAAACAACGGGAACTGGTTGCTTCTCATGTGATTTTTGGCGGGAAAAATCCTCATCCGCATTATATCGTTGGCGGGATGCCCTGTTCGATTTCTATGAATGATATGAATGCTCCAGTCAATACCCAGCGCTTGGCTGTTGTCGATAATTCTATCAACCTGGCGCTAGCCGCGGTTAACTTCTTCTACTTGCCAGATTTGCTTGCTATCGGTCACATTTACGCCCAAAAAGGTTATGTTGACGGCGGCGGTCTGGCCAAAGAGCGTGTCCTTGGCTACGGGGATTTTCCTGATGAGCCTTATACCGGCATCGCTAACGGTGATTTTCACAAAAAGTGTTTGCTCCGCTGTAACGGTGTGGTGGAAAACTTTGCGGCCGGTGTGGCAGGAGCCAAGTTTCATAACCTGGAAGGCAAAGATTACGGCGATCCCAACATTCTTGCCGAGGGAGTCGAACATTCCTGGTATACTTATCCCGACGCCAGTAAAGACTTACACCCGTGGGCAGGTGTTACTAATCCGCATTACACCGGTCCGAAAGAGGGAACCAAGACCAATTGGAAATATCTCGACGAAGCAGGAAAATATTCTTGGCTCAAGACGCCGAAATGGCGCGGCAAGACAGCGGAAGTGGGTCCCCTTGCCCGCTACATCATCATTTATACTAAAGTCAAGCAGGGCATCATAAAACCAACCTGGGCGGAACAGTTTGTCGTTGACCAGATTGACACTGTATCGAAAGTGCTTAATCTTCCGCCGGAAAAATGGATGCCGTCGACGCTTGGTCGTACTGCCGTCCGTGGTTTAGAGGCACAACTTTACGCCTATATCAATAAATATTACTTCGATAAGCTAATCCGTAACATTCGCGCTGGCGATACGACGGTAGCCAACATGGCTAAATGGGAACCTTCTTCCTGGCCCAAAGAAAGCAAAGGGGTGGGGCTCCATGAAGCTCCGCGCGGCGCCCTAGGCCATTGGGTCATTATTAAGGACGGCAAAATCGCCAATTACCAGGCGATTGTCCCAACCACTTGGAACGCCTGTCCACGGGATAGTAAGGCGGGGTACGGGGCGTATGAGGCCAGCATGATTGACACGAAAGTCAAGGTTACTGACAAACCGTTGGAAATTTTGAAGGTAATCCACTCTTTTGACCCCTGTATTGCTTGCGCCACCCACCTTTATGATGCAGCGGGCAAACAGTTGTCCGTTGTCCATACCGACGCCTACTGTCGGGTGTAAGGAGGGACGGTCATGAAAGAGGGATCACTTAAACGGTATAAGATTTATAGCCCCTTCCTTCGTATCTTTCACTGGGTAATGGCCGGCTCTATCGCCGTTTTATTTGCAACCGGCCTGTATATCGGCAACCCGGCGTTCAGTGGCTACCAGGGGACAGAGGCTACTTATGCTGTGGGTTACATCTTTTCCATGGAGACCATTCGTTTTATCCACTTTAGTGCAGCTTATTTCCTGGTTGCGGCCTTGATTTTGCGTATATATGGTTTTGCCGTTAACAAGGGCGACCGGTTATTGCCTAAATTTTGGACGAAGCTCTACTGGGAAGGTTTGGTCGACACGTTTCTCCACTATATCTTTCTCCGTCCGCATCACCGGCCGTGCTTGCGCAACTCTCTGGCCCGCACCGCCTATTTGGTAGTGTATGTTCTTATTCTTCTTGAAATTGTCACCGGTTTCGCCATGTATTTTATGATTAATCCTAACGGCGCGGGGGCAAAGTTATTTGGGCCGTTTAACCATTTATTTATTGACGAATACGTCGTTCATCTTATCCACCACTATGTTGCTTGGGCCATTGCCCTTTTCGTGATCGTTCATGTATATATGGCCATCCGCGCTGATGTGATGGAGGAATGCGGAGAAGTATCAAGCATGATTACCGGTACTAAATTTTTTGCCGAAGAACCAATCGACTTAGGAGATATTGCTGATGAAACAAGTGACCGTGTTGGGCATCGGGAACATACTATTGCGGGATGAAGGGTTTGGCGTGAGGGTAGTAGAAGAACTGCTCCGGCGCCATACTTTTCCTCCTTATGTGCAGGTTCTTGACGGCGGTACTTTAGGCATGGAGCTACTGCGCTTTTTAACCGGCACCGACAGGCTCATCATTATTGATGCCATAGCAGGCGACGGCCCGCCCGGCACGCTGTACGAGTTTAAGGATCAGGCGGTAAAAAGCTATTTTAGGGAAAAAGTCTCCATGCACGAATTGGGGATTCAGGAGGTACTGGCTAGTCTTGAAATTCTTGGCCAACCGATAACGGAAATAACGGTGTTCGGTGTTCAGCCGGCTTCCTTGGACATTGGTTTAGACCTGTCTCCGCCGGCGGTAGCGGCGATAGACCCTGTGATTGCCCGGGTAGTCCGGCAGCTTGAGTCTTGGCAGGTGGAGGTTGTCAAAAATGATGCAGCAAGCTAACATCTCAGCGCATGCACGGGCCGTTTTGACTGAAATCGCTGCCGCACTTGAACGTTTTGCCCGTACTGGCGAAACGCATACTTTGTTCATTAATAAAATGGGCTTGACGCAGGCCGACAGGGAAGCTATTCATGCCTTTCTTGGCCAGGGAACAGTCAGAGTACAGCTAAATGACACGGCTGAACCGGCCGAATGGTTGGAAACTGAAATTGCGGGCGTATGGTACGGTGTTTTTTACGACGCAAGCCGGAGACCGGTTTTGGAAACGATTGAGATTAGCGATTTCCCCAGGGTAGCGGCCGCCCAGCCGGAAGATATTGCCGCAAAAAGCGCCGAATTGCGGCGGCGGCTGACCGAACTATGATTCAGATAACTGATCAGGCCCGCGATTATATTTTGCAAAAAGGCGGCGCCGTCCATATTTTCGAGGTGCAGCGCACTGCCCTCTGCTGAGGCCGAATCAATCTTGGCCCGTCCGTGCGACTGGGCCCGCCGAAAAACTGTGCCGATTACGAGAAGCAGGCTATTAATAGTATAGATGTCTATATTCCTAAAGGATTTTCCTGTCCTTTTGCGCTTACCATCGAGGTAGGCAGTTTCTTTGGATTTAAAACACTGCATATTGACGGTTGGAAACTAATTTAAAACACCGGGCTAGCCCGGTGTTTTTTGTGTATGTGAGGATGGTATGGTATAAGGGAGAATAAAATTCCGCCATTTTGCTGTATTTTTTTTTCCAAACAAGGAAGGAAATGGCCGGTGTTTGTCGAATGAAATTTACATATCATGCATAGGGAGGATACATTGATGCAAAGGGAAAGGATCAAAGTGGCGATAGCGGACGATAACCGCGAGTTTTCAGAGATTATGCAAGAGTTTCTTAGCCAGCAGTCCGACATTGATTTGGTAGGCGTAGCGTACAACGGCGAACAAATTTTGTCCATCATCGAGGAAAAGAAGCCTGAGGTGGTTATTCTTGATATAATAATGCCTCATTTGGACGGTATCGGCGTACTCGAACGTATCGGACAAGCAGGCGGAAAACGGCCGAAGATTATCATGTTAACCGCCTTTGGTCAAGAAAGTATTACTCAGCGGGTTGTCGAGTTGGGGGCCGATTACTATATTCTTAAACCATTTAATATGGATGTACTGGTCAGCCGCATCCGGCAGCTGGCTAGCATGATTACCACGCAGCGGTCGGTTGTAGCCCAGGCAATAAAAGCGCGTCCTATTGATATAGAAGTAACTAATATTATCCGCGAAATCGGTATTCCGGCTCATATTAAAGGGTATCAGTATTTGCGCGATGCGATTATGATGATTATTAACGAAATGGAGCTTCTTGGCGCAGTCACGAAAGTACTATATCCGATGATCGCTTCTAAGTATTCTACTACTCCCAGTCGCGTGGAGCGTGCCATCCGTCATGCCATTGAGGTAGCCTGGAGTCGTGGCAATATGGAAATGATTAACAAATTGTTTGGCTATACTATTAAATGGGAAAAAGGTAAGCCTACCAATTCCGAGTTTATGGCTATGATTGCCGATAAACTTAGAATAGAAATGCGGGCCTAATATTTTTAAGCCACCTTACGCGGTGGCTTTTTATGTTGTGAGTCATTGTAGTATGGAAGATGTAGGGGAGGATTTTTTTTTTCGAAAGGGAATACACTATTAGCTCAACAAGGGAGGGAATACTTTGAAGTACCAATATAAGATTTTAGCAATTAATCCCGGATCAACTTCGACCAAAATTGCTGTCTACGCCGACGAAACGTGCCTTTTTGAAGAAACTATCCGGCACAGCACGGAAGAATTGGCGCCGTTTGCGCGTATCAATGACCAGTATGAGTTTCGGCGCCAGCTTGTCGAAAAGGTTTTGACCACACACGACATCAAAATAGAGGAACTTAGCGCCGTTGTGGGGCGGGGCGGGCCGTTAAAACCCATCCCAAGCGGTACGTATATTGTAAACGACACAATGTGCGAAGACCTGCGCGCCGGTGTTCAAGCCGAGCACGCATCTAACTTAGGCGGCCTTATCGCCCGCGGCATTGCTGACCAGGCCGGAATTCCCGCCTTTATCGTTGACCCGGTTAGTGTGGATGAATTTGAGCCGTTGGCGCGAATTACCGGCATACCGGAAATTCAGCGCCGCAGCCTGTTTCACGCGCTTAACCTCAAAGCGGTTGCTCACCGCGTGGCTTGTGACCTGGGGCGCGATTATCATTCCTTAAATCTTATTATGGTTCATTTAGGCGGCGGCATTTCGGTTGGCATCCAACAGGGGGGGCGTATGATTGATGTTGCCAATCCTAACGAAACTGGGCCTTTTTCGCCGGAACGGGCTGGCGCTGTGCCGACCGGTGACTTGGTGAAAATGTGCTACTCCGGCAAATACACGCTGGAGCAAATGAAGAAAAAGCTTGTTGGTTCGGCCGGTCTGGTGGCCCACTTGGGCACCAATGACGGACGTGAGATTGAGCGAAGAATTAATGCGGGCGACAAGCATGCCGCTCTGGTGTATGAAGCTATGGCCTACCAGGTCGCCAAAGAAATCGGTGCTATGGCTACGGTGGTGAGCGGCAGGGTCGATGCGATCGTTCTTACCGGCGGACTGGCTCATTCCAAAATGTTAACCGGCTGGATTAGCAACCGGGTCCGATTTATCGCTGATGTGCTGATTTATCCAGGTGAAGACGAGATTAAAGCTCTGGTTGAAGGAGCGTTGCGCGTGCTGCGTGGTGAGGAAGAAGCCAAAATTTACCAATAATGGAGGGTTATAATGAATAACACTGACGAACTGGTCGGCTCGTCCCGTATTAAGATTTTTGTCGGCGAATTTGGCAGCGGCAAGACTGAATTAGCCGTAAACTATGCCTTGGCCCTCCGGCGCTGCGGTTTTCCTACGGCAATTGTCGACTTAGATTTAGTAAAACCTTACTTTCGAACAAGAGAAAACAGAGATGTTCTCGAAGCGCAGGGCGTCCTAGTCGTGGCGCCGGAAAAACGGCTTTCTCATGCTGATTTACCTGTATTGCCCCATGAATTGGCGCGTGTTTTGGCCACTGATGATTATCAGGTGATTATCGATGTGGGGGGCGGCGATGCGGCGATTGTTTTGGGGCAGGTTCATCGCCAGCTGGTCGACGGCAATTATCAAGCGATGATGGTGGTAAATACTTGCCGGCCGTTCACCAGCAATCCTGAGGGTATTATCAGCACCTTGCGCCGCCTGGAGCAAGTAGCACGGTTAAAAATAAGTGGCTTGGTCAGTAATACCAATCTGGCTGAGGAAACTACCGAGCAGCATGTACGAGAAGGGCTGGCTATTGTCGAGCAGGCTGCCCGGGAACTGGATCTGCCAATAAACTGGGTGGTAGTTCCGGAGTGGCTGAAGCCGGAAAATTACGGTTACCCCGTATTTATACTCAAACGCTATACGCAATATCCATGGATGGAATAACACGCAATAAAACCGTGGGTTTGCCACGGTTTTATTGCCAATAGCGACGGGTTAATGCGTTTGCGTTATTGCCCGAGGCGACGGCTGAGTGAATTTATTTATTTGTTTTTGAAAAAATGCATCAGGAGGGTTTCATGCAATTGTTAGAAGAACAACTTTTAAAGTCTACGCGCGTCTTTACGGGAAAAGTGATTGGACTGCGCGTCGATACGGTGCGTCTTCCTGACGGCCGCGAGGCGACACGAGAAGTGGTTGAACATCCCGGAGCAGTAGCTATTGTACCGGTTCTCAGCGACGGGCGTATTGTCCTGGTTAGGCAATATCGACATGCAACAAGGCAGGTGATGTTGGAAATTCCTGCCGGTAAGCTAGCTAAGGGCGAGGATCCTGACGTCTGCGCCGCCCGGGAGCTTGAGGAAGAAACAGGGTTTATCAGCCGCTCGCTCTGTAAGGTAGCGACGGTATATACTACCCCTGGCTTTACTGATGAAATTATGCATCTCTATGTTGCCCAACAACTGGAACCTTCGGTGCAGCGACCTGACGAAGATGAGTTCATTCAACTTGAGTATTATACCAAGGACGAACTTCGCGCGGCCCTGCAGCAAGGAGCAATCAACGATGCTAAAACGATGTTGGGCCTCTTGTTGGCGGGGATTTGACAATGCGAGAATATTTTGCCGACCTGCACATTCATGTCGGAAGAAACGAAGCCGGAAAGTGGGTCAAAATTCCTACCTCCAAGAATCTTACTGTGCGCAATATCCTAGAAGAAGCGTCGACGCGCAAAGGCATGGACATCGTCGGCCTTGTTGATGCCTTATCACCTTTGGTGCTGAGCGACTTGGAACGATTGATCGCTGAAGGGCTGCTGACGCCGCTCGGCGGGGGTGGATATCGCTACCGGGACTTGACCGTTCTGCTTGGCGCCGAAATTGAAACCGCCGAAGCGGAAGGCGGGCTGGCCCATACGCTCATCTATTTGCCTGATTTTGCGGCGATGAAGCGGTTTTCGGAGGTAATGTCCCGGTACATTCGCAACATCCATATTAGTTCGCAGAATGCCCACATGCCGCTTGCCCGTCTGGTAGAAATTGCCGCTTCTTTTGAAGCGGTCATTATTCCCGCTCATGTCTTTACTCCTTACAAAAGCCTGTATGGTTCCTGCGCCGATCGGCTATCACACCTGCTTCCGGAACGGTTGATGGCCAAAATTTCGGCCATCGAGCTCGGATTGAGCGCCGACACATTCATGGCCGATCGTATCGACGAACTGGCCCCGTTTACTTTTGTCACCAACTCCGACGCTCATTCATTAGTTAAAATTGCCCGCGAATATAATGTTTTACGACTTGAGGCACCTACTTGGCAGGAATGTCTGTTGGCCATTGCCCGCCGTGATGGACGGGCGGTCACGGGCAATTACGGGCTAAACCCGCTCCTTGGCAAGTACCACCGCAGTCTTTGTTCAGCTTGCGGCTATCTCGACCTGGCCGGGGAAATTCCCGTTCACGGTGCTTGTCCGCATTGTGGCAGCATTAAAATTATTAAAGGCGTTTTTGATCGCATCGAAGAGATTGCCGCTTATCCGGTGCCGCAGCATCCGGTGCACCGGCCGCCGTATCATTACCAGATACCGCTGGAGTTTGTACCGGGATTGGGACGGAAGTTGCTGGAGAAATTGCTTGACCGGTTCGGGTCGGAAATGCGCATCCTTCATACCGCATCGCTGGCGGAGATCGCGGCTGTTATTGGGGAAAAGCTTGCCGTGGAAATTGACAAGGCTCGCACCGGTCAAATGGCCATTGCCGCAGGCGGCGGCGGCTATTACGGAAAACTGGTGAAAGATTAATAAGACAAATAAGGTCTAAAACGTTTTAGCCAGGCATACATTGTAGCAGGCATTTGTCAGGGAGGAAGGGCGCGCATGACAAGTCATATAAAGCAGAACTTGGGTGGGTATTTGCGGGCAAACATTGCAGCATACTTTTTTGTCACCCTTATCTTTATTATCGGGGTGGTTGTAGGCGCCTTAGCCGTCAAAACACTACCAGAAGAACAAAAAACGGAGCTGCTTGGCTATTTGCGGATATTTTTTCAAGGGTTAATTAAAGGCGCGGAAACCATGCAAGAGCAGGGGCTGCTATACAGCATTATGTTGAACAATGCCAAAACAATCGGTTTAATATGGCTACTTAGCTTTACCGTCATCGGCATACCGTTTGTGCTATTCATAATCTTTACCCGCGGTTTTGTTATCGGCTTTACCGTCGGTTTTTTAGTAAACGAATATGTGGTGCAGGGATTGCTTTTTGCCCTTGTTTCTGTTTTGCCTCATAACTTCTTTGCTGTGCCTGCTGTTATTGTTACAGGGGTCTCGGCCGTCTCTTTCTCCTTAGCCTTCGTGCGGCGCCGGGGGGGGAACCTTTTTTACCAGGCCATAGGGCATACGATGCTGTGTGTCGCTATGCTTGTCGTAATGCTGATTGCTAGTTTTACCGAAATATATATATCGCCTGTTTTTATGAAACTGGTGGCGAGTGTGTTAGTGAAGGATTAGTCATTACCCGGATGGTAAAAATATCCATCCGGTTTTTTAGTTACACACTGTCAATATTATGAATAAACTTTGGGTACAGTGAATAAGTATGATATTAAGTTAAGATTGAAGGTGGTGAGAGACTATGGCAATTATTTATTCGCTAGCGTTTAAGAGCGTTGTAAGACGCAGGAAAGTGTGGCTTAAGGCTGCCTTGTTGGCTCTCATTATCTTCTACATTATACCCAAATTGTTCGCGCTGATCTGGGATGGTAACAATACCGTGCCCAAAGGACCGGACCGACCTTTACTGGAAAAACCTCTCCGCGTGCAAATTCTAAGTTTGCCGCAAGTAAGCAACAGTTGACAAAAAAAATCAAAAAAGTGACTGGTTTTCGACAGGAAAAGAAAGGAAAAATAAGAGGTTGTGTGGAATAAAACCAAAGTTACTCTGGGCTTGACCTTTAGAAATCTGGGGGAAAAAGGGTGGTAATATGGATAGCTATGTGGACGAATTTATTAACTATCTTGCCGTTGAGCGCGGCTTAGCGCAGAATACGCTTGAATCATACGGCCGGGATTTGCGCCAGTTTCAGCTGTTCTTGCAGAACGATAAACTGGATATAATTAAAGATTCCAACCGCAATACCATCCTCAATTATTTGAATAATCTCCAGAGTAAAGGACGGGCTGTTTCGACGATTTCGCGCAATCTTGCTGCTATCAAGTCTTTTTACCAATACTTAGTACGGGAGCGCTACATAGATAAAGATCCGGCCGCCAATTTAGAATCGCCCAAATTAGAGAAAAAACTACCCAAAATTCTTTCCATTGCCGAAGTGGAAGAATTGTTAAAGCAGCCTAATTCTTTGCTGCCGACAGGCTTGCGGGATAAAGCCATGCTAGAACTCTTATACGCTACCGGTATTCGCGTTTCGGAGCTCATCTCTCTCAATATCACTGATGTAAATCTGGATATGGGCTATATAAAGTGCTATGGAAAAGGCGCCAAGGAGCGCATTGTGCCGCTAGGCTCAATTGCCGCCAAATGCGTCCAGGAGTATATCGCCAAAGGCCGGCCGAAACTGGTTCGTACCTATGATGAACCGGCCCTGTTTGTTAATCATCACGGCAACCGGCTAACGCGGCAGGGTTTTTGGAAAATAATCAAAAAATATGCGCAGGAAGCCAATATTACTAAAGAGATTACGCCTCATACCCTCCGCCATTCTTTTGCCACGCATTTGTTGGAAAATGGTGCCGACCTACGTTCAGTGCAAGAAATGCTAGGGCATGCTGATATTTCCACCACCCAGATTTACACCCATGTTACCAAAAACCGTCTAAAAGAAGTGTATGACAAAGCTCATCCCCGCGCATAATAAATAGGCTTGAATTTATTCGGTATATAAAGGAGAATACAGACTTGTTTGACAGAATTATTATTATCATTATGGACAGCGTCGGCATCGGCGCTTTGCCTGATGCCGCTGATTATGGCGACATCGGCGCCAATACACTGGCTAATATTGCCCGCTCGCAAGGCGGGCTTTTTTTGCCTGTTTTGGAAAGTTTGGGATTAGGCTGTATTGAACCGATCAAAGGGGTGCGGAGCAATATTGAACCTCGTGGTGCTTTCGGCAAGATGGCGGAGGTTTCAAAAGGCAAGGATACGACGTCAGGCCATTGGGAATTAGCCGGGTGTCCTGTTTATACGCCGTTTCCCGTTTACCCAAACGGGTTTCCACCGGAAGTGATCGAAAAATTTAGTGCTCTTACCGGACGGTGTATACTGGGGAACAAAGCTGCGTCCGGTACGGCCATTATTCAGGAACTGGGCGCCGAGCATATGCGCAGCGGTTGTCCGATTGTTTATACTTCTGCCGACAGTGTTTTTCAAATCGCCGCCCATGAAGAAATTATCCCTCTGGAAGAATTGTACCGTTTATGCCGTATTGCCCGCGAAGAGGTATGCGTCGGGCCTCATGCCGTAGGCAGGGTGATTGCCCGGCCGTTTATCGGCCGCCCAGGTAGCTTTACCCGCACCGCGAACCGGCATGATTACAGTTTGCCGCCGTCTTGTGACACTATACTCGATTTGTTAGTTCGTGCCGGTTACAGTGTAACTGGCGTAGGGAAAATCGCCGATATTTTTGCCCAGCGAGGTATTACCCGTTCCTTTCCCACTAAGTCTAACGATGATGGCATGGAAACACTTATTAAGTTAGTGACGACGCAATCAGAAAAAGGTGTAATAATGGTAAACTTAGTGGATTTTGACAGCATTTATGGGCACCGGCGCGACCCTGTCGGTTATGCCCGCGCTCTGGAGAAGTTTGACCGCCAGCTTGGCGTGCTGCTGGCATCCCTTCACAGTGATGATTTGCTTATTATAACGGCTGACCATGGATGTGACCCTACATTTAGCGGCAGTGATCACACGCGCGAATATGTTCCACTGATTGTTTATCACCGCTGCATTCGGGGCCATAGTCTGGGGACGCGGCAAAGTTTTGCCGATGTGGCGGCTACCGTTGCTGATAACTTTTCCCTTCCGGCGCCATTCGGCGTTAGCTTTTTAGCAGAGGTGAAGTGATCGATGCGCGTCTTAGACCTTATAGCTGCTAAACGAGATGGAGCGACTCTTACCGCGGAAGCTATTACCGCCTTGGTACAAGGATTCACGAATGATACCATTCCTGATTATCAGATGGCCGCGTTTTTAATGGCGGTGTTTATTCGCGGCATGACCGCAGAGGAAACAGCCGCGTTGACTATGGCCATGGCCGCTTCCGGCAAGATTTTAGACTTAAGCGGCATCGACGGGATCAAAGTGGATAAGCACAGTACCGGCGGTGTGGCCGATACGACAACATTGGTCGTGGCGCCGCTTGTGGCTGCCGCCGGCGTGCCGGTGGCCAAAATGTCCGGCCGCGGTCTCGGTTTTACGGGCGGCACTATTGACAAGTTGGAGGCCATTCCGGGATTTCGCACTCAGCTCAGTGAGGCGGAATTTATCGGCAATCTTAGACGTCATCAGATCGCAGTGACCAGGCAAACCAGTGATATTGCTCCGTCCGATGGCAAAATTTATGCGCTGCGCGACGCCACGGCAACGGTAGAAAGCATACCCCTCATTGCCTCTTCCATCATGAGCAAGAAAATCGCCGTTGGCGCCGATAAAATTCTGCTCGACGTAAAAGTAGGCAAGGGTGCGTTTATGAAAACGCTTGATGATGCGATTGAGCTGGCGAAAACAATGGTAGCAATTGGACGACAGGTAGGACGGGAAACGGTTGCCGTCCTGACAGCTATGGACCAGCCGCTAGGGCAGGCGGTAGGGAATAGTCTGGAAGTGGCTGAAGCGATTGATATTTTGGCCGGGCGCAAGCGAGGGCGCTTATATGAGGTCTGCCTAACTTTGGCAACCCATATGCTGTTATTGGCCCAGGCGGCAGACAGCGCCGTTGCGGCGCGGGAAAAACTAGAGCGCCTGCTGGCGAGCGGCGCAGCGTTGGCTAAGTTTCAAGAATTTATCGCTGCTCAGGGGGGAGATCCGGCCGTTGCTTTTCGGCCGGATCTGTTGCCGGCCGCTCAGCTTAAGTTAGCGGTCGCAAGCCAGCGTCGCGGATATGTGCAGAGAATTGACCCTGCCTGCATCGGCAATGCCGCCATGTTGCTGGGGGCCGGCCGGGAAAAGAAGGGTGACGTTATCGACTTTACCGTAGGCCTGACTATGCAAGTAGAAGTGGGAGACTTTGTCGAGCAAGGACAGCCGCTGGCCATTATTCATGCTAATGATCCGCGAAAAGCAGAGCAGGCACAACAAAACGTATTGGCAGCGATCTCCCTTGGCGACGATACAGTTCCACCGCTCCCATTGCTACTAGGCATCGTTGATGAACAAGGATATTGCAAAATATCATAATACATTGTCATGCCGGCAGCTGCTGCCGGCTTTCATGTTCTTTTTTCCAGTGTAAGCCTTGATTATGCTGGATAACCTAAAATAAAAACGAAAGGAGTGTTAACCGTTATGAGCCAGCTACGCCTTATTACAGTAATGACTCTGGTATGCTTTATGTTCTTCCAGTTAATGGCATCTTTGCCAATTGCTTGGGCAGCGCCGCTCAGGACGCCGGCCCAGCTGGAAACAACGGCAGAATCGGCAGTGCTGATGGACGCTAACGGCGCAGTTTTGTGGGAGAAAGAGCCCCATAAGCGCTTGCCGCCGGCCAGCGTTACCAAAGTGATGACACTACTATTAGCCGTTGAAGCGGTCGAGCAGGGGAGAATCAAGCCGACCGACTTAGTGTATACTAGTGAACATGCGTGGCGGCAGGGTGGCTCGCAGATTTGGCTGGAGCCGGGCGAAGCTATGACCGTTCAAGAAATGATGATCGCCGTGGCGGTGGTAAGTGCCAATGACGCCGCCGTCGCTTTAATGGAACATATTTACGGAAGTGAACAGGCTGCTGTCGAAGCCATGAATAAACGCGCCGCCAGTCTCGGCCTGCAAAACACTCATTTTGTTAATGTGAACGGACTTCCCGCGCAGGATCACTATATGAGCGCCTATGACACCGCCCTGCTTGTAAAAGAAGCAGTGCGTCATCCTTTGTATATGGAACTCTGCGGTATTAAAGAATATTGGTTGCGGGAAGGTAAAAACTGGTTAGTCAATACGAATAAACTGCTCTGGTGGTATAAAGGTGCTGACGGGCTGAAAACCGGCTGGACGGAAGAAGCCAAATATTGTTTTGCCGGGACGGCAAAACGGGATGGCCTGCGTCTCATTGCCGTCGTATTTGCTACGCCTGAGCCGCGTTCCCATCTCCGCGAGAGCATGAAACTTATGGATTGGGGTTTCGCCAACTTTGCTGCTGTGCCTGTTGCCGAGAAAGAGGCAGTTGTTGGTCGGATCAAAGTGAATAAAGGAATGGAACGGGAAGTGCAGCTTGTGGTTGCCAATGACTTGACACTGGTGGTTCCCAAGGGACAAAACAAAAATTTGCAGAAAAAAGTCGTAGCTGAACCGCAGGTGAACGCTCCTATTATCCAAGGCCAAAAATACGGTGAACTGATTGCACTTTGCGACGGCAAAGAAATAGGGAAAGTAGACCTTGTTGCGGAAAAAACAGTAGAAAAGGCCGGTTTCTTTAAAATTTTCCAGAATATGCTCACAAATTTTTTTAGTATTAATCCATAGTAAATTTATGGCGAGGAATTTCCTCGTTTCTTTTTTTGCAACCGAATTTTACGCCGCTTTTTTCTTTTTTATGTTTTTTTGTGCAGGAAGAATTTTCCTGAAGGAGAATATACTTAACAATGCAAAAATGGGAGGGAAACCGCGTTGGTCATCACAACGGCAGTGAAACAGGGATTTTTAATTGTCCGCATTAGCGGAGAATTGGACATGCATGTGGCTGACGAGTTTCGTCGGCAAGTGGACAATGCCCTTGATACAACAGGGTTAAAAAATATTCTTTTGAGCTTTGAAGATGTTACTTTTATTGATAGTTCCGGTCTTGGCGTTATTTTGGGCCGTTACAAGCGCATAAGCACCAGTGGCGGCAAAATGTTGGCTGCTTGCCTTCAGCCGCAGGTAGCCAAGATTTTCGAGCTTGCAGGGTTATTGAACATTATCAGGACGTATGACTCCGAGACCGAAGCTTTGGAATGTGCTTGAGGAGGACACCATGACTGTCAAAAATCGCATTTTTATGTCCTTCACCAGCAACAGTGAAAATGTCGGTATTGCCAGAGTGGCGGCAGCCGCCTTCGCCGCGCAAATGGATTTGACGCTGAATGAAATCGAAGAAATAAAAGTAGCTGTTTCGGAAGCGGTATCAAACTCGGTAATTCACGGCTATGGCAATGATAACAAAGGCATTATTGAGTTTACTATGATGTTATACGAGGACCGACTGGAGTATATCATTGTCGACCATGGGAAAGGTATCGCCGATATTGCCCAGGCGCGCCAGCCGTCATACTCAAGTGATCCGGAGCGGATGGGACTGGGTTTTGTTTTCATGGAATCGTTTATGGATGAATTGATTATTGAGTCGCAGGTTGGGGTGGGCACTACCGTTAAAATGGTTAAAAAAATACAAACCGGCGGGACGCATTAAGTGAGGCGGCACTATGCTCGAAGATGCGGAATTAAAGGAATGGATCAAACGGGCGCAAGCTGGCGATAAGCAGGCCAAGGAATATATCCTGGAGCATAATGTTAATCTGGTGCGCAGTATCGTTCATCGTTTTCTTAACCGCGGCTATGAATGGGATGATTTGTTTCAGATTGGCTGTATTGGCCTAATGAAGGCTATTGAGCGCTTTGATTTAAATTTCAATGTGAAGTTTTCTACATATGCTGTGCCAATGGTTATTGGTGAAATCCGCCGTTTTATCCGCGACGATAACCCCACTAAAGTTAGCCGGCCGGTTAAGGAACTGGCCTACCGCGTATACCGCACGCAGGAACGACTGCAAAGCCTGTTAGGCCGTGAACCTACCATTCACGAAGTTGCCAAAGAGTTAGCTCTCGCCCCGCAGGAAATCGTGTCGGCATTGGAAGCAATGCAGCCGCCTGCTTCGCTGTTCGAACAGGCATATCATGATGATGGCGACCCGATAAGCAGGCTAGATCAGATTGCGCAATGCGACGGGCAAGACAACGCTTATTTTGAAAAATTGGCTTTGCGCGAAGTCCTATCCCGCCTGCCGCCCAAAGAACGTTATGTTATTCATCTGCGTTTTTTTGAGGATAAGACGCAGGCGGAAATCGCCAACATGATTGGTCTATCGCAAGTTCAGGTTTCACGTATTGAAAAACAAGCCCTAAGATTGATTAGGGACTTAATGCAGACTTCGTGACTTTACGAAGCCTGTATTTTTTTTGTTGCCGACAGGGACATAATAAATGTAGAGGTGAGGTTATGAACGCCAAAAAACTGTTCATGCTGACTTTTGCCATTTTTTTAATTCTTGCCGGTAGCGCCGCTGCATGGTTCTTTTTCTGGCATGACCTACCGAAAAAGACGCCGCTGCGAGCTAAACAGGTAATGCTTTTTCACCTTGAAACCGCAGGGGCTGTATTTCCCCAGTCCGTCCGATTGCTAGGTTGTGCCAGGCATAAAAGCTTATGGCCAGGCGCAGACTATAATTGAAACAATTACAAATAATAAGGAGGTAATAGGAATGGGCGTTGTAAAAGTCATTGAACTCGTAGGGACATCCCGTCATAACTGGACGGACGCGGTTGATAACGCTGTTATGGAAGCCAGCAAGACTATCGATGATATCCTTGGTGTGGAAGTCACAAACTTTACGGCGAATATTGATAATGGCCGTATTTCGGAGTACAAAGCCGACGTCAAAATTGCCTTTCATGTTCACCATTGATAAAACTTTTGCTCGCAAGAGTGCCTGCTTGGCACTCTTGCTATTTTATGCATTATTCAAAGTTGCTGTGGTCAAAATAACAACGGAGGTGAAATCATGCCTGAAAGCGGCGCACAAAGCGATAAACAAGCTCAAAAGCAATTTCAGGAAAAATACAAACAGGTTAAGCCTAAACCCCCTATATTAAAAAACATCATATGGGCCTTTATTGTTGGTGGACTGATCTGCACCTTTGGGCAGTTCATTCAAAACTATTTTGTCAGCGTTGGTTTTACGAAAAAAGAAGCCGTAGGACCTACTGCCGTTGTCTTGGTCTTTTTGAGCGCCTTTTTTACGGCGCTAGGCGTATACGACGAATTGGGGCGGCGTGCGGGCGCCGGCTCAATTGTTCCAATTACAGGGTTTGCTAACTCAGTGGTGGCGCCGGCCATGGAGTTTAAACGGGAAGGCTTTGTCTTCGGCGTCGGCGCCAGAATGTTTATCATCGCAGGGCCAGTACTAGTGTACGGCATGCTTACAGCATTTATCATCGGCTTTATATACTGGTTAGCAAAGTAGGAGATTACGGGAGAAAGCGAAAAGGGGGCAAACTTTATTGCAAGCATATTTAATGGCTTTTCTTATTGGCGGCTTAATTTGCGTGGTTGGGCAGTTGCTAATGGATTTAACTCCGCTCACTCCTGCCCATGTACTGGTTTTATTCGTTGTTGTCGGCGGAGTTTTGAGTGGGATGGGCTTATACCAACCTTTGATCGATTTAGCTGGTGCCGGGGCGACCGTACCGCTTCCCGGATTTGGTCATGCTCTTGTTTCCGGGACGATTGAAGATGTAAATAAGTACGGATTTTGGGGCATTTTTAGCGGCTCACTGCGTGCCACTGCTTCCGGTATCATGGCTGCAGCAGTGTTCGGACTGTTTGCGGCGCTGCTATTTAATCCTAAAGGATAGATGACCATGTTGGCAATTGACTTCATCGGGCTTGCAGTTACCGTTTGTTTGGTTGGACTCCGTTATCCTCATTATGTGGTAGTGGCTGCCCTAATTCACGATTTTGGCCGTGTTGTAATGACACTTTTTTTTCATGGCGAAATTGAGTCGCTGGTCGCGGCTGGCGCTTTTAGCACTACTACTGTCAGCAATTTAGGCAGCGATCTAAAATTGGCACTGGTAATTTTCAGCGGGCCATTGGCCAATTATATTGTCAGCGCTACCGTTGGCGGCGTGGAATTTGAACGCACTGCCGCGCTGGTTAGCCCCTTTGCTGTTTTGACCCATCCATTTGCCGTAATAAATTTACGGTTAGCAATAATATCCTGTCTAGTTAATATATGGCAATTTGTGTAGCTGTGGGAGGAGGAACATGCGACCGAAACTTAGACGGATGGCACGACCAAACTGGAAACAAGACAATGAGGACGGTCAGGACTCACGCATTATTACAAACCAATACAGCATAAATGCCGAAAGGGCCACCCCGCACGGGGCGGTGCAAGGAGCAGGGACAGCAATGCAACAAGATGCAATAACAAGTCAGGCAATTTTAGCTTTACTGCAAAAAATCAGCAGTCAACTGGATAACCTACAGCAAACGCAGGGGGGGCAAGGCGGCCAGCAGTCCAGTGGCGCCGCATTGCTTTCAGGTGGGCAACAGGAAACAGCCAATCTGCAGCAAGAGGCCATTGTTACCCAGCAGCTAGAGAATTTATTTAGCCAAATATTGCAAAATAAACCTAACACCATCGGTTTGCAAGAATGTCAGCAAGAACAACAAGGTAGTCAGCGGAAGATACTGAGCGGCGAAAACAAAGTTTCGTCGGTGGCCGCGCAAACGGCGGCCCAAGTGCTTGCCCAGGCGCAGTACGAGCTTTCAAACGAACTCGAAGCCAGCCTTAAAAAATTAAAACAAGTAATTAGCGAAAGCGAGAAAATCGCTAATAAAATTAGTAACTTGTTAGGTGAAGAAAATAAAGGTCAACAGTCGAGGTGAATAGGTTGGGAAAAATAAGAGTAATATTGGTTACCGACGGCGACCGCTGTGCCAAGCACGTTGTGGAGAGCATTGCCGGTGAGCTGGGCTTACGCTGCATTTCCGCATCTGCTGGTAATCCCACGCCAATTTCTGGAGAGGAAATTGTTCGTCTCATCAAACAGGTGCCATATGATCCGGTACTTGTTATGTTTGATGACCGGGGTCAGCGTGACAAAGGCCAGGGCGAACAGGCCATGGAATATGTGGTCAATCATCCGGACATCGAGGTGCTGGGAGCAGTGGCTGTTGCTTCGAATACGACAGGAATTAACGGCGTGGAAGCTGATGCCTGTATTAGCGGTAATGGTGAGGTCGTGAAAGCTTCGGTTAATAAATATGGTGAAGTTACGGGAGGAGACAAGCCGGTAATCAACGGTGACACCGTTGACGTGCTTAATGAAGTGGAGGTACCGGTAATCATTGGTATTGGCGACATTGGTAAGATGGATAAAGCCGACAGTGTTAGTCGCGGTGCTCCTATTACGCGCAAGGCCATTGAAGAGATTTTGAAACGGAGTGGCGTTTCCTATGGCAGAAAAACCTAAAATCGCAAAAGACATTGACAGCAATATAAATTATCTAAAAGAGTTGCTTGGAGTCGGCGAATCTTTCGATGTGATTTTCCGGGAGTACAAATTTGGCCGAAGACGGGGAGCGTCTTTTTCCATAAACGCTATGGTGAATGACGTGGTAATGGCTGATGTACTGGAACATATGATGGCGCAGGGTCAAGAGGAATTATCGATGAACATCCTGCAAAAGCTTTTTTATTCCCGCTTGACCCATTCTCAGGTCAAACTGGTTGATAATATGAACGACGCCATTACCAGTGTGCTTTCGGGAGAAATGCTCTTTTTCTTGGACGGTGAGGGTCAGGTCATGGTGGTCGACGCCCGGTCTTATCCGGCAAGAATGCCATCTGAATCCAACATTGAAAAGGTCACGCGGGGCTCCCGCGATTCTTTTGTAGAAACGCTGGTTTTTAATACGGCGCTTATACGCCGCCGGCTCCGTGACCCAAACTTGCGATTTGAAATCGTCAAGGTAGGTACCCGCTCCCAGACTGACGTCGCCGTAGCTTACATAAAGGATATAACTAACCCGGAATTAGTTGAGACGGTAAAAAAACGTCTTAACGACATCAATATCGATGGCGTGCCAATGGCGGAAAAGGCAATCGAGGAATATATCGCCGTGGGCAGTAAATGGAACATCTTGCCTAAGGTTCGCTATTCCGAGCGCCCGGACGTGGCCGCCGTGCACCTTTTGGAAGGTCATGTCTGCGTCATTGTTGATACATCGCCTAACGTGATGATCCTGCCAACTACCTTTTGGCATCATGTGCAGCATGTGGAAGAATTCCGTCAGAACATTATCGTCGGTTCTTTTCTTCGCTTCGTGAGGATGGGCGCCATCTTATTTTCGCTGGTTTTACCACCTTTATGGCTGGCATTGGTGCTGCAGCGCCATTTACTGCCCGAGACGCTTACATTTTTAGGGCCGCGCGATCCAGGGATTATTCCGTTAGGGCTGCAGTTTATTTTTGCCGAATTTGGCATTGAAATGGTGCGCATGGCGACGGTGCATGTGCCGGCGGCGCAATCCACGGCCTTAGGTTTTATCGGCGCCTTCATGTTAGGGGAATTTGCTACCAAAGTAGGGTTATTTGGTAACGAAACGATTTTTTATATTGCTGTGGCTACGGTGGGTACATTTGCCACGCCCAGCGTGGAACTGGCTCTGGCTATCCGCACATTTCGGTTAGCGCTAACAGCGTTAGTCCTGCTCTTTAAACTTCCCGGTCTACTTTTAGGCCTGTTAGGCCTGTTTTTTATCCTTGTCTTTACGAAGTCATTCGGTATACCCTATCTCTGGCCGGCTATTCCTTTAAATGTGGCTGCTCTTAAAGATGTTATCTTCCGGTTGCCTATTCCCAGCAAAGTCCTTCGCCCAGCGGTGCTTAAACCACAGGATAAGGACCGACTTGAGGGCCGTACACACAAAGGCCCTCAAAAAAAGAAAAAGGAAAAGTAAATAAATCCCCACCGGTATCTGCCGGTGGGGATTTTGGCAGGATGACTAGCGGCCACGATAAAAGTCGCGGATTCGCCCCATACTTTCGTTCAGGTTAGCCAGTTGCTCTTCTACCGCGCCCTTGTTTTCTGCGTTTACGGCGTCCTTCACTTGCTTAATAATCGAGCTCGTCCGTGTCACTTCCCCGAGGATGCCGACCTGCTCAACGGCAGGTTTGACTTGCTGCCAGACGCCTTCCAATTCTTTTGTTTTGGCGGCTGCTTTGCTCCAGTTTTTGTCTTCTACATAAAAACTGACGTTGCGGGCGGAATTGCCGATACTGATAACGTCCGCGACAGGTGATAGCTTATAAGATTTACCGATGTCGCTCACGCTGCCCATAAATTTGTTGAGGCTTTCGTAGGACGCGGTAATTTGTCTGCCAGCCACCGCTTTCATAAGTTTATCCATGGCTTCGTCGCCTTCTTTAACTCCCTTTTTTTCACCTACGACCGTTTTGGTCTGCTGCCAAAGAGCCTGAAGATTGTTTAGGCCGGCCTCGGCCTGCCCCCAGTCTTCCTTATTGATCCCCTCAAACACCACGCCTGCCGTAGCCTCCAAATCGTAGAGCTCGACCGGGGCGGAACTAAAACGCTCGACTAGCGGCGGGTTGGGTTTGGACTCCACCGGTTTGCCTGTCGGCCCGACTTCCGGCTTAGGCGCCGGCGCCATCAGCCCGCAGCCGCTACAAAATACGGCGACTGCAAGCGCTGCGCACGCGGCAGATTTGATCTTTTGCGCCAAAGTTTCCCCCTCCTTTGCTTAATATCTTTTGCCCCCTATGGCGGATTTATTCCCGCCGTTTTGTTAGCGGCAACGGCCTTATCCTTTGCGCTTTAAAACATTTTCCAGTATAATTGGAGAGGAGCGATTATCTTCTCCGTAAATCCCGGAATGGGAGGAGGTTGACCGTGTTTGGTTTTGACGCAGATATGATTTTTCGTATACCTGCGCTGCTCGCGACTATCACCGTACATGAATACGCGCATGCCCGCGCAGCCGTCGCTTTAGGCGACCCGACGCCGCGGTTTATGGGCAGGTTGACTTTAAACCCTGTTGCCCATCTTGATCCCATCGGTCTTTTGATGCTATGGCTGTTTAAATTCGGCTGGGCCAAGCCCGTACCGGTCAATCCCTATAATTTTCGTGACGGGCGAATGGGAATGTTGATCGTTTCTTTGGCCGGACCGTTTGCCAATATTCTTTTCGCTTTCGTCACGGCGCTGACGACAGGTCTTTTGGCCAAATTAGGTTTGCTGGGTGGCGATTGGGTACAAATCCTGCGCCTTACCTATATTTATAATATCATTTTTGCTATATTCAATCTAATACCTTTACCACCGCTTGACGGGTCAAAAGTACTGGCCAGTCTGCTGCCCGGACGTCAGGCCTACGCCTTTGAACGCCTGGAAGCTTATGGTCCTTTTATCTTAATGGCGCTGGTATATATTGGTTTTATCGGGACAATCACGCATCCTCTGGAAATCGCGTTGTCCCGTTTCATAAACACTATTGTGATGTGGCTTTTGTAGACAGAGGAGGGCAAATTCATGAAAAAAGGACGTATTTTCAGTGGGATGCAGCCGTCGGGAAAGTTTCATTTGGGCAACTATCTTGGCGCTTTGGAAAACTGGGTGCGGCTGCAACATGATTATGAATGCTTTTTTTGTATCGTAGACTGGCATGCCTTAACTTCATCCTATGAAGATACTCGCAGGCTGCCGGAGCATATTCATGATATGGCGCTGGACTGGCTGAGCGGCGGTCTTGACCCTGAAAAAAACGTGATTTTTGTGCAGTCGCACGTTAAGGAACATGCCGAGCTGCATCTTTTGCTTTCGATGATTACGCCCCTGTCATGGTTGGAACGCGTTCCTACTTATAAGGACAAGCTTCAACAATTAGGCGCCCAGGGTAAGGAGATTAATACTTACGGGTTTTTGGGCTACCCTGAGCTTATGACGGCTGATATTATTTTGTATAAGGCTGACACCGTGCCTGTCGGCGAAGACCAGCTGCCGCATTTGGAACTTTGCCGTGAGATTGTTCGCCGCTTCAATCATTTGTACGGGGAAGTGTTCCCCGAGCCTCAGGCTAAACTCAGCCAAGCGCCGCTGCTGCCCGGCATCGACGGCCGCAAAATGAGTAAATCATATGGCAATGAAATCCCCTTCGCTGCTAGTCCGGAAGATCTTCGCGCGCGGGTCCGTCTCATGGTGACCGATCCCCAGCGGGTAAAGAAAACCGACCCTGGCAATCCGGACGTATGCACCGTTCATACCTTCCATAAAATTTTTAGTCGTGATGAACTGGATGAAATAGTAATGTCATGCCGAAACGCCGCTATTGGGTGCGTAGACTGCAAAAAACGGCTTGCTGAGCGTATGGTATCGGCGCTTGCCGATATTCACGTTCGGCGGGCGGAACTAGAGGCCAATCCTGGCCGGGTTCGCGAAATTTTAGCCTATGGCGCCGAGCGGGCTCGCCAGGTAGCGGCTGCTACGATGGAGGAAGTGCGGCAGGTAATGCATCTCAGTTAGGCTATGTCGGATTACAAAATTAAACTTGAGGTTTTTGAAGGACCGCTAGCTTTGCTGCTGCACCTGATTGAAAAAGACCAGATTGATATTTATGATATTCCTATCGCTCAAGTCACTGAACAATATATTGCTTATCTAAAAGCATGGGAAGAATTCAATCTTGATATCGCCAGCGAGTTTTTAGTAATGGCGGCTACACTATTGCAGATTAAATCACGGATGCTGCTACCCCGACCTCCTGCTGCAGTGGAAACGGCCGAGGAGGAAGATCCCCGGCAGGAACTGGTGGAAAAATTGGTTGAATACCGCAAGTTTAAGCAGCTTGCCGCCTTGCTGCAGAGTATGGCGGAAAAACGGCTAAAGTATTTTACCCGTCCGCCGCAGGAGCTTGATGTGACGCCGCCGCTACCACAGGGGCTCAAACTTGATGATCTTATCATGGCCTTTGCCACCATATTGGAGAGCGCCGTCGATAATTATGCGCTCGTTGCCCGCGATGAAATTAGCGTACAGGATAAGATGTACGATATTATTCACCTATTGCATAAAACGGGGCGGATCGAATTTTGGCAAACCATAACGCGGACAGGCTCCCGCAGCGAAGTCGTGGCTGCCCTTCTGGCAGTATTGGAGCTGCTTAGGCTAAAACGGATTACCGTATCCCAGGATAGGTGTTTTGGTCCCATTTTTATTGCCTTGAGGGAGTGACGAAAAATCTTTTACCAACATCTCAAAGGGCATGTAGAGGCACTGTTGTTTGCCAGCGGCGATCCGCTACCGATTGACAAGCTCGCGCAAATCTTGGAGATACCGGAAGAACATGTTGCTCTTTTACTGGAAGAGCTGGCGCAGGATATGGCCAGCGCTGAGCGTGGCTTAACGCTCGTTCAGGTAGCTGGCGGTTATCAGTTATGTACTAAACCGGAAATGGCCGATTTTGTTTCCCGCTTGGCCCAAGTCCAGGAGGGACGGTTGTCCATGGCGGCTATGGAAACACTAGCAATCATTGCCTTCAAGCAGCCCATCACCAAGCAAGAGATAGAAGCTATCAGAGGGGTTAAAATCGACAAGGTACTTAATAATTTAGTTGAAAGACGGTTGGTGCGGGAGATAGGGCGGAAAGAAACTATTGGCCGCCCGATTCTGTACGGTACTACCGACGAGTTTCTGAAATGTTTTGGTCTTAAAAGTATTGAAGAATTACTGGCACTGGCCGCCAATCTGCCTGAGCCGGCTTTGGAAAAGCAGCCCTGAATGGGTTGCTTTTTCCGTATATACAAAGTAACTTTTGCTCTATACTATACTGTCAGAAAAAAAAGGGGGGGGAGCATGCACAAAGAGCTTTTGGTTCTGTGGGCCGGCATAGTGCTGGCCTATATGCTTTCCCGCGTAAACATATATATTTCCCTGACTTACTGGCGTCAGGACAACGACGACCATATTATTGTCGATGTCTATCTTCTGCGTAAACTCATTTGCTATACCATAACTATTCCCGTTATAAAAACTACCGACTGTACCGGTATAGTCTGGCTGGTATCGGAAATTGAGACGGCTAAAGGTGATGTTCATACGCACGCTGAGCGCGAGCGACGCTTTATTCAGAATTTATGGCGCATCTATTTACACTATCCGCGCAAATTCCGGCGAATGCTCCGCCAGTTTCGCTATTTTACGCGGCTGTATAAAGCCTTCGTCAGGAAAGTCCTGGCATCCTTATACTGTGAGCGACTTTACTGGAAGACTACTTTCGGTGCGGAAGACGCTGCCGTTACCGGCATCGCCGTCGGTGCACTATGGGCTGTTAAAGGATTAGCCTATCACACCGTGCGGCAGCGGGTAAAATTTTCTAAACATCCTGAAATTGCCGTTGTGCCTGTTTTTGGCCAGCAGCGTTTCGAGGTAAATTTCCAGTGTATATTCAGGTTGCGAGTTGGCAATGTTATTACTGCCACATACAGTCTTTTCAATTCCAAACGCAAGGGGGCGGAAGGCAGTGGCTGAACATCCTATTCAGGGTTTAATGAAGACTGCCATGGAAAGCATCAAAGAAATGGTTGACGTTAATACCATTGTTGGCGACGCCGTCGAAACGTCGGATGGCACGGTAATTATACCCATTTCTCGCGTGTCCTTTGGTTTTGCCGCCGGCGGTGGAGGCGGCAATTTTCCGGAAGAGGAAGGCGACGATATGCTCAGCGGCTTCGGTGGTGGCAGCGGCGCCGGGGTAAGTGTCAGACCGGTAGGCTTTTTGGTTTGTTCGCCGCAAAATGGCGTGCGGTTTATTCCTATTGATGGCAACGTCATTTATGACCGTTTGCTTGACATGGTGCCGCAAGTGCTTAATAAATTGCAAAGTATGTTTAAAAAGGATGCCAACAGTAAAGATAATATGGATGAATTGGCGGAGACGGCCGAAACTCAAGCAAATGCTCATTAACCCTACATAGTACAAAAACCGCACACATTAATGTGCGGTTTTTTACATATGCTTAGTATATAAACTATTTTCCGGCCATTGAATCAAGTTTGTCCTTGATTTGGTGAGCGTGCAGCCCTTCGGCTTCCGCGAAGTGTCTGAACATTTTGGATACTTCCGGATCATTTATTTGCTCGGCAAAGGTTTGATAGTCGCGTACCAATTCCTGCTTTTGTGCGAGCGTGGTTCTGAGTGCGGTTTTTACGTCAATTACTTCAACTGTCACTACCAATCACCTCCCTTAATTTTTGTTATTAGTATGCCCGGTTGCCGGCCGAACATGTATGGTCGCTTTGACGGACGGGCAAAACAAATATATAATAATGTATGTGTTTTGTAAACTATACATAAGCGAGGTTCATCTATGCTGCGAAGAGGTTTGATTCCGTGGCTGATTGCGCTACTGGTATTACCGAATACGGGATGGAGTGCTCCGCTTGACCTGACGGCCAAATCGGCTATTGTTATCGAAGCCTCTACCGGAAAGGTGTTATATGCGAAAGACGCAGAAACAAAGCGATATCCTGCCAGTACTACCAAAATGATGACGCTGATTGTGGCGCTAGAGCACGGTAATTTAAACGATATTGTTACAACCAGCGCCAATGCGGCTAGTACCGAAGGCTCGTCCCTGTGGCTAGCGCCGGGTGAACAGCTAAAACTTTTGGATATGCTTTACGGTGTTATGCTCGTATCCGGCAACGATGCCACCGTGGCGGTAGCTGAGCATATTTCCGGTTCTGTGGAAAAGTTTGCCAGGCTTATGACGGAAAAGGCGCACGCTATCGGTGCCACGAACACCAATTTTACCAACTCCAGCGGATTGCCTGACCCTAATCACTATACCACTGCTCACGATCTGGCCAAGATTGCCGCCTATGGGTATAAAAATCCTTTTTTTGCCGAGATTGTTAGTACGAAGCACAAAGTCATTCCTTGGCCGGGCAAGGATCATGACCGTGACTTATATAACGAAAATAAAATGTTGTGGTTGTATGACGGCGCGAACGGTGTAAAAACAGGCTATACCGAGGCAGCAGGTCCGTGCCTGGTGTCTGGCGCCAAGCGCAACAACATCCAGCTTATCGCCGTTGTGCTAGACAGTGAACGCATGTGGGAAGAATCTATGGCTCTGCTAGATTACGGCTTTAAACAAGTAAAGCCAATGGTGCTCTTTAATCAGGGGGATATTGTCAAGACGGTTAGGGTGAATAACGGTAAGCAGGAGACGGTGCGGTTAGTGACAAAAGCCAGTAGTATAGTGCCTGTTTCAGCAGATGATAAAGACCAATTCCGCACGGTGGTCGAAGCGCCCGCAAAACTGGAAGCGCCTGTTGTCGCTGGTCAGAAGGTGGGTGTGGTAAAGACTTTTTACCGGGATAAGGAGATTGCGGCTGTCGACTTGGTCGCGGCTGATTCTGTTGAAAGAAAATCCTTTTTCGGCTTGCTCTGGGGTTCGCTCTGGAGTTTCTTTACCTTTGTTATTCGTAATTTAGCCTGACGCTTTGCGTCCGGCTTTTTTTGTTCTAGCCACTAGTGTTTTCTCATAGTTTCTAATGGGGGTGGTGACTAGTGATTAA
Source organism: Thermosinus carboxydivorans Nor1 (assembly GCF_000169155.1). Lineage (NCBI taxonomy): Bacteria > Bacillati > Bacillota > Negativicutes > Selenomonadales > Sporomusaceae > Thermosinus > Thermosinus carboxydivorans. The sequence continues at coordinate 1,263 of NZ_AAWL01000027.1, read as the reverse complement.
CTTCGTTTGGATGTTTTTAATTGTAGCGGGAATCATTTGTGCAGCGGTAAACGGGCGCATTGAAATAGTAACAAAAAGCGCAATCAGTGCCGCCGAGGATGCTGTTGCACTGGCTTTCAAATTGATTGGCGTGATGTGCTTGTGGCTAGGGGTTTTAAAAATTGCCGAACAGGCCGGAATTGTGCGTTTTTTTGCCCGGCTGCTCAGCCCGGTTATCCGCGTCTTGTTTTCAAGTGTGCCCCGTAACCACCCGGCGATGGGCGCAATCGTCATGACGGTCAGCGCCAACATGCTAGGCTTAGGTAATGCTGTTACACCTTTTGGCATCAAGGCCATGCAGGAGCTGCAAAAACTCAATCCGAACAAAGAAACAGCCTCGCCGGCGATGTGTACGCTCCTTGCCCTGTGCACGACAGGATTTACTTTGGTACCGGCAACGATCATTGCTCTGCGGTCGGCAGCCGGCTCGGTCAATCCGGCGGAAATTGTCGGGGCTACTTTAATGGTAAGTTTGTTGGCTACCTGTGTGGCCGTCGCGGCAGACCGGGTATGCCGCATGTTTTTTGCGGCCAAGGGAGGCAGGTAGATGTTTGTAGAGGTAAGCGAACAATTATCCTTATGGATAATTCCGCTGCTGCTGCTTGCCGTTCCCTTGGTTGGTTATCTTCGGCGCGTGCGGGTTTACGAAGCCTTTGTCGAAGGCGCAGCCGACGGCTTTCATACGGCAGTGCGTATTATGCCTTTTTTAGTAGCCATGATGGTGGCTATTAACATTTTTAGAACCTCCGGAGCAATGGATATTTTTATTTCGTTTTTACAGCCACTGTTAATTTTGCTCGGTGTACCGCCCGATCTTGTTCCGCTGGCGGTCATGCGCCCTCTTTCGGGAAGCGGCGCTCTGGGGTTAACAACGGAAATCCTCAATACGTTCGGGCCCGACTCGCTGGTAGGGCGCATTGCGTCTACCGTTTTGGCAAGTACTGATACAACTTTTTATATCTTAACCGTATATTTTGGCGCTGTAGGTATTCGCAACCCGCGCTATTCGGTTTTTGTCGGCTTACTTGGTGATTTAGTGGGATTTTTTGGATCAGTATATATCTGTAAACAACTTTTTGGTCAGTAATTTATCGGACTGGTGTTACATTTGTTCCCAGTCCGTTTTTTTTTTATAGGAGTGGCACTTAGGAGGTGGGAGAATAGACTGTACTGTGATAAGCAAGAAGGAGGGAAGTCCATGGTTAAAGTAGTTGTGGTCGGTGG
>NZ_AAWL01000026.1 GCF_000169155.1 Thermosinus carboxydivorans Nor1 | reverse complement strand
TCCCGTTCACCGGGAGGGGAAAAAGAAACGGTCAAAACGGATTGACGTAATTGTTCGTGATGCCGCCAAACTCGACATTGGACGCCACTACTTCGCACGACGTCCTGCGCTGCCCGGTTTGGTCGGTATACCGTTGATACGATATACGTCCTGTTACGGCCACAGTCTGGCCTTTGGATAGGCGATTGCCACACGATTCTGCAAGCCTCTCCCATGTGACGACAGGGATATAATCCTTCCCCTGCCCTTCCCTGTCGATTATAAGCGTAAAGGTGGTAACGGCCTTGCCTGTTGCCGTGTATCTTACTTCCGGGTCATCGGCCAATTGGCCGCAAAAGATTGCAATATTCACAAGTTACTCACACCTCCAAAGCCTTATATTACCTGTTGTCACCAGGGTTATCCACATTATCCACAGCCCCTACTACTGTTATGAGATATATATATCTCGTATAGTATCGTTTATATATATGTGTCCACTTTGCCGTCCAATATGGACGACAGTCAGGACGGCAAACTGGACTGCAACCTATCACGCAGGCTTTGGCTGTGGATATCTTTGTTGACAGTCGCTACCTTTTGCGCCTGCTGCGTCAGGTCGGCCAACACATAGCGCGGCGGCCTGTTTCCGGTACCATGTAGCACAGCTATCAGGCCGGCGGCCGCGAGTTCGGCCCGGGCGCGGCAAAAAGTGCCGTGCCCGATGCCTAGGACGCCCCGCAGCGTATCCTCGCGCACCACTACACCATCTCGCGGCCAGCCGGCCCGGTTGGCCAAGTGGGTCAGGTAGCACCACATGGCCACAGCGTGGACTGATAGCGGCCGCGACGGCAACCTGTCGAAAAATGCGTTAATTTGGGCTATGTAATTCATTTTTCATCAGTGTCCGACAATATCAACTGTTGACTAATTCCCTCAATGAGTGCTTGCGCGGCTCTGGCCATACTACCGGCAGCAGCCTCCTGCGGCGTCTCTGCATATCGCAGCACCTCTATAAGCGCTCGTAGCCGCGCCTCTATTTGGTCGCAACACTCCATTGCATACCGTCTTTCCAGCGCCGTCATTGGCCACACCTCCTTAGTAAATTGGCGTCGATGCCGTCTTTGGCTTCGGCCCGCCGCCGTAGCCACTCATTGGCCGCCTCGATGTGGATTAAAAACTTGTTTCCAACTTTCGTCGCCGGAAAGCCATCAATATAACACATCTCGCGAACCCTATTCTGGCCAATGCCAGTCATTGCGGCGAATCTTTAACGGTCGCCATGATTTTCATGTTTGCCATTTTACGCCCCCCCTTATGTTTCGTAACAAGTTGTTACGTTCTATAACAATAGTACCACGGCGGAAAAAAACGGTCAAGCCTATGTTGTAACAATGCTTTACAATGTTGTAACGCATGGCAATATAATAAAGGCAAGGCGGTGATATGAGTGGGATAGCTGACAAAATCCGACAGGCCCGCCATTTGGCGGGCCTGTCGCAGGAAAAGCTGGCTGATGTGGTCGGCGTCAAGCGAGTGACACTGGCCGCATGGGAGACCGGGCGCAATGAGCCAAATAGTGAGCACATACGTAAAATCGCCCTGGCCTGCGGCGTAACGACTGATTGGCTGCTGGAGATGCCGGAGGACTTTACCGGCATGGCAAACGACGCGCGCGCCATAGCCGAAAAAATTGCGCGCCTCAAGCCAGAGGATAAGCTAATGATCGAAAGGCTATTAACGGCCTTGTCTGCTGATGACAAGGCAGCAGCTAAATAGTGCCGATGGTGCCCAAATGGGTATTGGCATTATTACGGGGTAAGGGGTGATATCGTGGGGAAAAGGCGAGCAAAAGGCGAAGGCAGTATATACCAAAGAAACGATGGCTTATGGGTTGCCGCCATTGTCGTTGGCCGAAACGCTGATACAGGAAAACCGGTCAGAAAAGTAGTCTATGCCCGCACAAAGGCTGAGGCAAAACAAAAGCGCGACGCTCTGGCCGCGCAATATGAGGCTGCCTACTATGTAGACGCTGACAAAATCACTGTTGGCGACTGGCTGGCCAAGTGGCTGGACGTATACGCGCGGCCGGCCGTCGCGCCTAGTACGTATGACTGGTACGAGCGCATTTGCCGCGTACATCTAATACCGGCAATTGGACATTTGCGCCTGTCGCGCCTGCAACAAATGGCTGTGCAGCAGCTTTTAAACAGCTTGGTCGATGCAGGCAAATCTGCACGGACGGTGCAGGCTGTGCACAGCGTCCTTGCTATGGCCCTGCGCGTAGCGCGTAAACATGGCCTGTTGCGGACGCTGCCGACCGACGATGTCGCCGTACCACAAGTCAGAAAACAAGATAAGCGGCCACTCACACCAGACGAATGGGACGCTCTTTTGACTGCGGCGCAAACAGCGCCGGACATATTCGCCGCGCTGGTTGTCGAGTGGGCGACCGGCCTAAGGCGAGGCGAACTGTTGGGCCTGATGTGGGATGATATCGACTTTGACCGCTGCTTAATCAATGTTCGCCGGGCGGTGCAAATCCGGCGCGGCGGCTGCGTACTGGCCGACCCAAAAACAGAGGCAACGAAGCGCGTCTTGCCGGTGCCAAAAGAAGTTATGCAGGTGCTACGGGCTCACCGGGCGCGTCAGATGCAGTGCCGCCTTGCCGCCGGTCCGGCCTGGCAGGACTGCGGCCTGGTGTTTCCAACGTCAGGCGGTACGCTATATGACCCGCGCAATTGGTCGAAACGGTTTGCACGCATTGCCAAAGCAGCCGGTCTTGATATTGGCGTACATCACCTTCGTCATGACCTCACTTCGCGTATTGTCGCAGCCGGTGCGCCAGTTAAAGAGGCCCAATACCGCCTCGGCCATGCAACCGTCAAAATGCTGTTGGATGTATATGCCCACCGTGTCACCGGTGGGCAGGACGCAATCACAGAGACCATCAGGGCGTCTGCACCACAAACGCTCAAGAACTGTAGCATATCTGTAGCATATCAAGATAAATAACCTGTTAAATCTCGTAATGACATATGACTTCAAACCAATAACTACAATGGTTTTTGGCGATACTGGTGACACCAAAAATACCTTGTACATGACTCACATTCAAGAGGTCACTGGTTCGAAACCAGTATGCCCCACCAGGAAAATTAAGGCCTGCGAGGTTATCTCGCAGGCCTTTTGTTATGTTAAATTGGTGACAGTTTAGTGACTCTAAATTGCAATAGCAAATGCAACACCCTGTAAAAATTAACGGTATGTTTAGAGGCTGTCAAGAAATTTGGGCCAGTTCCTCGTCAAAACATTGCTGAAAAGTTTATAGCCGAGTATTTTGCGAGGCAGATGATTGCACCAATTCTGAATACGTTGAATGACAGGGGTAGCCAAAGCTGCTATGCTGGTCTCCTTGGGAAAATTAAGCGGATGAGACCGTTATGGCGTTCATTTGTGCCTCTCTCAAAGGAAGAATAGGGATAAGCAAAGTATACACTGGTATTATGGTTCTTTGAAAATGCGTCCAGATCAGCAAACTCCGAGCCGTTATCGGCAGTAAACGTCTTAAACACTTTCGGGAAAAGGTCGCCAAATTGTTCTTCAACTTGCTTAAGAGCATCTATTACAGAAATGCTGGTTTTGGCGACAAGGGGGATAATAATCTCCGCCCGTGTTTTACAAAATTTCCGCCAGAATGCCCCTGATTTTAATCGGGGGGATGAATGGCGATTTGAAAATTCCCCTGGTTATGCTATAATTTAAGCAAACCGGAGGAGATATTAAATGCAAACTATAACTCTTAAAATAAAACTCCTGTCTCCCAACAAAGGTAAGCTGGAGAAAATGGTCCGGATGCTGGAGATCTACCACCAGGCGTGCTCCTGGTTCCTGGCTCAGGCCGAAGCACTCAATACTGCCAGCCGAGCAGTGCTCAACCGTGAAACTTATAAGCAGGCTTCGGGATTATTCGACCTAAATCGAGGTACGCTCCAGTGCGCCATGCTTAAAGCCTTGTCTGCCAGGCGCTCCTACCTTTCCCGCAAGCAAAGGGGTAAAAAGGCTAGTCTGCCTAAGTTTGAGACAATGGTTCCGGTAATGGTGCGGCAGGACTGCTACTCTCTCCACCAGCTCCCTTCCGGGACGTGGGTTATTAAATTTCCCGTCTCTTCCGGCAGAAGCCAGATAGCCGTACCTATTGCCGCTTCTTTATATCACGCCAGAAAACTCATAGATTTGGCAAGAGGGGTCAGAGGTTCAAAGAAGTTCAACCGGATGCTGTCCGGCTGGAATTTCAAAGAATTGGCATCTTTTATCGAGTACAAAGCTGCTCTTGCCGGAGTGCTGGTTTTCTACGTTGACCCCAAAGAGACTTCCAAGACTTGTCCGAAGTGCGGGAATGTTTCCCGCTGCAACCGCAAAACGCAGGGTTGGTTCAAATGTATCAAATGTGGCTACCAATCCGATGCGGACAGAGTTGGTGCCTTAAACATTGCCGCCAAAGCGCTCAATGCTCTTGGGGCATGACCCTAGGAGAAAGGGGAGTGTGGCACCCCTTAAGGCCAAGGTGATGATCCGGGTCGACCGGGGAATGCTGGCTAACCTGCGATTGGTCAATCGCCATCCCGCGTTGGGATGCCCCTCAATTTATTGAGGGGAGGATGTCACCTTCCAATAATAGTATAATTGGCACATAGTCAGTTATCAACAAAGATTTCAAGGATAAAATCGGTGTTAGTGGGCTGTTCTGCCGCCGGTCTTTTCATGCAAAACAAGAAAATGGGGGAAAACGCGTGGCGGTTGACGGTTCAAAAATTGTTTCGCGATGGCCGTACGCTGTCAAGCTAATGATAGGATGTTTTGGCAATATCGAACGTAAATATGTTTTTAGCGCTTTGGGAAACTGGCTTTGGGGTAGCGGCTTGTGTAATCCACGGGTGACCTGCTGGAAGAAATCAGGAGGGTAGCTGTCCGGTCGTAGCGAATAATATTCCTCACACCCAAAAGATAAGCAGTAGACTTTTGTGTAAACAGCACTGGATGCAGCATTTATTTATACTTATTTATACTGAAGTTTTGCAGAATAAGGTTGAATGAGATAATGCTGGGAGGGATTTTCATGAGAAAAAGGCGTCTGGGCCGAACCGGGCTGGAAGTTACAGAAATTAGTTTTGGGGCGTTGCCTATCCAGCGCTGTACGATGGAAGAGGCCGGGCCGATATTGCATGCTGCCTTGGATGCGGGGATTAATTTCATTGATACGGCGCGTGCTTATACCGATAGCGAGGCCAAAATCGGGCAGCATATTGCCGGCCGCCGGCGCGAGTTTTATCTGGCAAGCAAGAGTATGGCCCGCGATAAGGAAGCTATGGCCAGGGACATTGATCTTAGTCTGAAGACAATGCGGACGGATTATATTGATCTGTACCAGCTACATAATATTAAGACCCGGGCTGATTTTGACGCGGTTATGGCTCCCGGCGGCGCCCTTGAGGCACTTAGGGAAGCCCGCGCAGCCGGGAAAATTGGCCATATTGGTATAACCGGGCACAACGTGGAGCTTTTGGCGGAAGCAATAAAAACCGGTGAGTTCAGCACGGTGCAATTTCCGTTTAACTTTATCGAGACCAAGGCGCTTGCGGAGCTTTTTCCGCTGGCCAGGTCGCTGGATATTGGCTGTATAGTTATGAAACCGCTGGGCGGCGGTCAGGTTAAAAATGTTGAGCTTGCCCTCAGATATGTTCTTGAGCAGGACAACGCCATCGCCATTCCCGGCATGGACAGGATTGAACAAGTCGAACAGAATGTACAAGTGGCGAAGAATTTCAGGCCGCTTACGGATGAGGAACGCGCCGTACTCCAAGCGGAAGCCCAAGTTATCGGGCCCAATTTCTGCCGGCGCTGCGGTTACTGTTTGCCATGTTCGGCAGGGATTGATATTCCGCAAGTGTTTATTTTCCACTTGCAATATGTATCCTACGGACTAAAAGAGGCTATCCCTCTACGTTATGCGGCGTTGAAAGCGAAAGCTTCGGATTGCACCGAGTGCGGCGCATGCGAAAAGCGATGCCCGTATAACCTGGCAATCCGCGAGCGCATGCGCCAGGTGGCTAAAGATTTAGGCTAAGGGCAAAGCTAAAAGCCCCAGTTTACCGGCTAAAGCCGGAAACTGGGGTTTTGTTGCTACCGTATGGCGGCAGACGCGAGAAGTTATAGCCCTAGAACTCGTTGCGCGGGTCGCCGGTACCGTAAGCGACCGGTCCTTGTTTGGCAATCAGCCGCAGCGTCTTTGCCAGGTCTTTTTGGACCAGTATTTCGCCTTCCTGATAGGTAGACCCATCAGGCTTGAGGAAATATTTACGGGAAGAGGCAAACTTGGCCAGACGCAGTGCCTTGATTTGTTTCAGCGGATAAAGGCTAGCCTGTGTTATAATAGGAACGGCGCAAAAAACACACGAAGCCGGATACTCTTAGACCGAACGGAGCGATGACAATGCTGTTTGATACCCATATGCATACCAGGTTTTCTACCGATTCGCGGATGACGATAAACCAGGCTATGGCTCGAGCCGGTGAGTTGGGGTTGGGAATTGCGATTACCGAGCATATGGACTTAAATTACCCTGAGCCGCAGGCCTTTATTTTTGATACCGTGGCGTATTTCGCCGCATATGAAAGATACCGCAGCGAGCAGGTGCTGCTTGGCATCGAGATTGGAATGCAGCCCGGCCTTGTGGCCGATAACCGGCGGATTGTCAAGGATCATCCCTTTGATTATGTCATTGGCTCGATCCATGTCATTGACAATATAGATATTTACTGCGCCGAGTTTTATGACTTGCGGACGAAAGCGGAAGTTTATCGCCAATATTTTGAGGCCATGGCCGAGTGTCTGGAGTCTTATGATTTTATTGACAGTCTGGGGCATATCGACTATATTGCCCGGTATGCCCGGTTTACTGATCCGGAAATCTATTATCACGAGTTTCCTGAGCTTATTGACCGAGTATTGGCTACCGCAGCCCAGCGGCAATTGGCGATGGAGATAAACACCCGGCGGTTAAATCAAAAGGAAACGGTAAATGCGCTTATCCTGATCTACAAACGGTTTTATGAGCTGGGCGGGAGACTGGTAACTATTGGTTCGGACGCTCACACCCCCGGCGATATCGGCAAAGGGATGGACGTGGCGCTGGCCATTGCTGAATATTGTCGCTTACGGCCGGTCTGGTTTAAAGATCGGAAAATACAATATATGAAAAAAGATTAAAAGGCAGCCTGACACGGCTGCCTTTTAGTGTTGCCTGTTAAACTTGATGGTTACTTTGCCTGTTTGTGGGGCCTATCGCAGGCTCGTATTCCGGACCAGGGTGCGGGCCAGATGGGGGCGGTTCATAGTATACAGGTGCACGCCGTCAATGTCGTGGGCCAGAAGGTCTGCAATCTGGCGGCTGGCGTATTCAAGGCCCGCCTGTTCCATTGCTTCTTTGTCGTGGCCATATTTTTCCATCAGCTTACGCAATGCTGGCGGTAGTGTAGCGCCGCAGAGCGAGCAGATGCGCTCCACCTGGGGGCGGCTGAAGACAGGCATAATGCCGGCCATGACCGGAACATCAATGCCCAGCGCCCGCGCATCTTCCAGGAAGCGGTAGAGGATGGCGTTGTCGAAAAAGATCTGGGTGATCAGGAAATCGACACCGGTGTCGACCTTTTCTTTAAGAAACCGTAGATCGTCCTCACGGCTGGGGCTTTCCAGGTGCCCCTCCGGGTAGGCGGCGGCGGCGACGCTGCAGCTGCGGCGCTGCTGGCGGATAAGGCGGATGAGGTCTTTGGCGCGGTAAGGAGTAGGGGGAAAAGGGGCGTTTTTCGGCGGGTCGCCCCGTAAGGCGAGGATATTTTCAATGCCGTGAGCGGCAAACTCGTGCAAAATAGCCTGGATGGTTTCGGCGGTGGCGCCGACGCAGGTAAGGTGTCCCAGGGCGGGAATACCATGGTCATGCTGAATGTGGCGGGCTACCTCCAGTGTGCGGCCCCGCGTAGAACCGGCCGCGCCGTAGGTAACGCTGATGAAATCGGGTTTTAGCGCTTGCAGTTCTTCAATGCAGTCAAAAATGGATTCCAGAGGGGAATCCGGTTTGGGCGGGAAGATTTCAAAGGACACGACGGGACGTTTTTGGGCGAACAGTTGGTGGATCAACATGGACGGCATCCTTTCTTTGCGGTATTTATAGGCACTGAGTCAGCCAGCGGGGCCAGCCGGATGCGGCCGATGGCGCCGAGGTGGTCGCCGATAATAATAAGGCAGCCCAGAATGTCCGGCTGTTCAGCGGCAAAAACGAGCGCGCTTTCGATGTCGGCAGCGGTGCGCACCTGGTTGCCCACGGCGGTGGCAAAGGCGTCGGCGGTGGCGGTATCCCGAGCCAGAATGGTGACGGCATCCGCTTTGCCCAGGCTGAGAGACGGGCCGACGGTGGCCGAAGAAGTGCAGATGCCCAGCGGGGAGAGGTCGGGCGCGATGTCCAGGGCAATTTTCCCCGAAAGCGGCGAATTACCTGCCCAGACGGCGATGCGCCGTGGGACAGTGGAGGCTAGGTAGATGTCGCCGCCATTTTCAACGATAATGTCGGTTAAGGAAAAACGTCTGGCAAGCACCAGGGCGATTTCTTCCGCAAAGGCGCCTGCCACCGCAGCCATGGGCCCCACACCGGCCTTTTCGGCAGCAGCGGCCATGCGCGCGGCCACCGGCGGGCAGCCGAAGCGCGGCAAATAGGGCACGAGCGAATGGTAAAAACGGGGATCGGTGAGGATGTAGTCGTGTAGTTCCTGCCAGAGGGTGGCTGCCGTTACCTGGCATAGCCGGCGCAGCGCCGGAGTGTCTTTTTCCGGCGGTACAGCCACCCATAGGTCGGTTTCGCGAAAGCGTACTACAAAGGGAGACAGTTCGGTGCGGTGCAGCTCTTCACGGTACCAGCGCGGTTCATAGCCGGTCATGCACCTGCCAGCTCCTCTGCGCTGCGACCGGCCGATCCCTGCCGGATGGCCCGCACGGGACAAGCCTGCACGCACAGACCGCAGACAATGCATTTGTCGGGGTGAAAAGACAGCTCCCATGTGGGGCGTTCAAGCACCAGCGCCCGGGAGAAGCAGACCGCCGTGCAGGCGCCGCAGTGGGTGCAGCGCCCGGTGTCAACCTGGATCTGGCGGCGGGTAGAGACGACGTCGATGCCCTCTTGCTGCAGAAAAGCCAGCGCAGCAGTAACTTGCTCCGGTTCCCCTTCTACATCCAGCAGCAGATGGCCTTCCTCGCCGGGGGTTACCTCGGCCCGGAGAATGTTAATCTTGAGGTCGAAGTCCTTAACCAGATGATAGGTAATAGGTTTGTCGTAGTTCTCGGCGGTGAAGTTCAGGATGATGCGTTCCGTGACAGCCATAATTATTATTCATCCTCCTTTCGGATGTCCAGGGGGCGCGGGGTGGCTTCCTGCGGCAAAGGCGCTACCGGGTGGGTCAGTTCGAAGCGGCCGGTGCGGATCCACTCCTTGAGGAGAGCGGCGATCTGCCGGGCTTTGGCCAGGCTGGACAGCGGAGCGGTGCGCACGCGGCGGCCGTTTAAGGAGATGCTGCCCGACTGGAGTTCTGCGTAACTGTAGCGTCCCAGGACGGGGCGGTTGCGGGAGGGGACGCTATAGTCAAAGAGGCAGGTTTCGATGTCGGCGTTCGTGACAGACACGCAGCGTGCGATGTCTTCATCAAGGATGGGGATCGGGATACCCACGCCCACAAACAGGCTGATGCCATAGCGTTCGTAGACGGCAGCCCGGAGAAATTCCGGGTTCATCGCCTTAAGATCGCCCACAAGGGCAAGGGTGGCGGCGCCACCGACAGGGATGCCATGTTCGTTGCGGGGGCGTGAGGGGTTGTGCTGGGTGCCGTTCCAGGCGACGTAGCCTACGGTACCGCCCAGAAAGATGCGCGTACCCACGCCGATAGTACGCAGGTGGGGGTCGTTGAGGAGTGGACTGAGCTCGCCGGAGGTGGAGTAGGTAACGTTACCGCAGCGGGGCAGCAGCATGCCCATGTAGGTATAGAGGATGCGATTGGAGGTGTTGGTGGCGGCGGCGTAGTTCTGGTAGGCATTGCGGGGATTGAAAAGGAAGCACTCATTAATGTCGTCCTTGGTGATCCAGGTATCGATGCTCTTGCGGGGATAGCAGTCGGTACCCGGAGCGGTGGCTCTAAGGTGAACGCGCTTGCCGGCGACAAGATCCTCGATGACATGGGCGCCACCGTATTGCTCATTTGTTTCGGATATTTCCGTGGCGCCGATGTAGGCGTCCACGGCGGCGATGCCCGCGTAGGCGGGCACGTCGTTGAGCCACACCCGTTTCATTTTGATGGGCGGGTCGCTGTGGCCGAAGTTGAGAAAGGCCCCGGAAGAGCACATGGGACCGAAGGTGCCAGTGGTGACTACGTCTACCTTACGGGCGACGGCGCTTATTCCTTCTTCTTTGGCCAGTTGGCTGACCTCCTCGGCGGTGAGTACTACCGCCTGCCCCTTGCGGATGCGTTCGTTGATTTCTTCATAGCTTCTTTTTGGTGCTGCCATAACAAAGCCTCCCTTTTATTGAAAAAGGTAAAATAAAAGCGTCTCTTTCTGAGAGGAAAGAGACGCCATATTATGGCAGCCATACCTTTCCTCTCATCTTCCAGAATCCGAAGATTCTGCTGGATTTGGCACCAGACGCATTGCTGCCGGTTGCCGCGGCTTCACAGGGCCAGTCCCTCCACCGCTCTTGATAAGAGTACACGGTATACAACTTTTGACAGTTGAGATAAATATACGCCAAAAATGTATTTCTGTCAAGGGATTTATTGCTAAACAACCAGGCTTTACGCCCATAATGCGTAAAGGCTGTTACAATTTCATTTGGAGTAGAGGATTAAAGCGATATATTCCAGGTCTTCCGTACCGGTATTTTCAATGGAGTGGGACTCGCCGTCGGCGGTAAAGACCACGTCTCCGGCATGGACCTTAACCAGCGTGCCGTTATCGTTGACAATGCCTTCGCCTTTAAGGATGTAGTAGGTCTCAGCGTCGCCATTGTGCTGATGGTAACCGATAGAGCAGCCCGGCTTGAGAATGCTATGGGAGAATAACCGGCCTTTCCCTTGCAATTGTTCCATGTCCAATAGTTTGGTCCCAATTACTTCACCCTTGCCGCCGAACCGGTTAGTAGCAACCTCGGTAACTAATTCGCTCGCCCGTTTGATCATGCTCTCAACTCCCCTATATCATAGTGATGGAATGTTTCTCTGTGCAGACTCATAAGTCCTTTTTCTCAGTCTGGATTTTCTGTTTTACCTGGGTACAAGGTATTGGTTTGCTAGACGGTATACCATAGTAGCCATGATTTGCCCAAGCGCTGCCGGTACGATTGCGCCCATCTGTCTCACGGGCGATTATATGCCGGGTTTGCAGTGTTATCATACCAAGCGAAATATTTTGGGTACATCGGCGTCCCGATTCTACTAACGCTTCTTTTTTAACGGGGTCAATTCCAAAATCCATAGTCCTTAACTCCTAGTGTTTCATATAGATGGTTCAGTGTCAGTCATCGCTATGTAAATGTTGATTTCTGCTGGCTTTCTAAAATAGTTTCGATTAGGCTTCACGTAAAGGCAAAAAAGTTGTTTATTTCGTGGCGAGGCGGCTCCACCATCAACATAATAATCCCCACGGGGCTGCGTTGAGCAGCCATGATCGCAGTGAACTATGTCCGGGCTGCGCTCTGCAGCATTTCGCTTTGTATTAATTCGAGAATTGCAGGAAGTTCTCCGCCTCACGCCGTACATGATCGGCTAAGAGCGGCGGTATTAGCGAGAGAACGGTGCGCTGCTTGATAAATTGCTACCACCTATACAAATATTTTTACAGTTAACTTATTTTATATTGTGCTATAGCAGGTGCCTGCTACTGCGGTTGCGAATTAACAAATAAAAATTGAGTGAGCGGATAACAGGCGCTGGGAGGGGTGGCCATGGTTAAATCAGACAAAATGGTCCGTGATAACCAACATCTACACTGGGAAAAAGTTTTCGCCGAGGATGGTGAACTTTTCGGCAACGAACCGAGTTTTGCCGCCAAGCAAGCGGCGGAACTGTTAAAAAAAGAGCGGAAAACGAAAATTTTGGAGTTAGGAGCGGGGCAGGGGCGGGACACGATTTTTTTCGCCCAATGCGGTTTTCATGTCACGGCCCTGGAATATACCGGTATTGGCGTGCAAACCATCCGGGAAAAAGCCAGAATGTTGGGCTTAACGCCTAATATTGCGGCGGTTTGCCATGATGTAAGGCAGCCGTTGCCGTTTGGCGCCGAAACCTTTGATGCCTGCTATTCGCATATGCTGTACTGCATGGCTTTTACTACTGGGAATTAACATTGCTGTCTGATGAGGTTCGCCGGGTGTTAAGGCCTGGCGGCATTAATCTCTATACGGTGCGCAACACGGCTGATGTTCACTTTGGCCAGGGCATCCATCATGGTGAAAATATGTATGAAATTGACGGCTTTATCGTCCACTTTTTTGATGAAGCCAAAATAAAGCATTTGGCGCAAGGATTTGAGATAAAAGAGGTTACGACGTTCGAGGAAGGCGATTTACCGCGGACATTGTTCCTGGTATACCTTAAGAAGCAGTAGGCGCAAGAGCCGGCGGGCCGCATAAGGGTGGCTCGCCGGTTATATTTTTGGCAGGGGAGGAAACAATATCCATGACGATGTTTATGGGGGTGACGTTTGCTGATGGAAAATGTTTTCACGAAAGCTTATCGCGTGCTCCGCAATATTATTGTTTATCAGCCGCCTAAGCAGCAAAAACCATTCGTGCTTGACGAGAGCGAACCCCATGAACAGGCGCCTGCCGTAGATGGCAAAGCGCCGCTGGCCGATGCCGCCGAACAGCTTACCACTTTGCTGGATTATGCCCGCGATTTACGCCGCGTCATGGAGAAAGCCCACGCCTCCCTAGGCCGCGCGGAAGGCGAGCAGCGTCTTGTCGACCTGGCCCAGGACTTGGAACTTCTCGAGAAGCGCCGGCAGGAGCTGACGCCCATCCGTCTCGCCTATGACAGTAGCTCGCCGCCACTGGGGCGCACCGTAAGCACCAGTCTGGCCGAGAACGAGAAAATCCTGCGCGCGCTGTATAGCCTGCCGGAGAACAAAGACCTTATTCTCCGCAAGTTTGAAATACCGGCGCATAAACCTATCAAGGCCATGTTGGCTTTCCTCGACGGCATGGTGGACAAAAAGGTTATCACCCTCTCAATCCTCCAGCCCCTGCTGCTATTGCCCGATACTGCTGCCCTCAACGCTTGCGACGCCGAAAATATCATCCGGGCGCTGAACGAGCATTTACCCAACACTGAAATCAAGGCGCTGACCGAGTTTGCCCAAATTGCCGAAGGCATCAATGACGGTGACACCGTGCTGTTTCTCGACGGCGCCAACCAGGCCCTGCTTCTTGGCAGTAAAGGCTATGCCAGCCGTAGTGTCAGCACGCCGCGCATCGAACAGACGGTGCGGGGCTCACAGGCAGCGTTTACGGAAAACTTGCGCACCAACACCAGCCTTATCCGCACCATTTTCCCTACCAGCGAACTGGTAACAGAAATCATGACTGTTGGCGACCGTGCTCCCTTAAAGTGCGCCATCATGTACCTTAAGCCGGTGGCTAATCCCAATGTAGTGGCTGAGCTCAAACGCCGTCTGGAACGCATCGTAACCGACTATATCGGTGATATTGGTGTCTTGGAGCAGTTCATTGAGGACCATCCAAATGTCCTGTTTCCACAGATGCTGTCTACCGAGCGGCCTGACCGGGTGGCGGTCCACCTGGCCGAAGGGCGGATTGCCTTGTTGCTGAACGGCGTACCCTTTGTTCATATTCTCCCGGTCAGTTTCTTCACTTTTTTTCATTCCAATGAGGACTTTAGTCTCAAATTTCCGGCCGGCAGTTTTATGCGCGGTCTGCGCCTGCTGGCTGCGCTGCTGTCGGTGACGCTGCCGTCTTTATATATTGCCATCAACTATTTTCACCAGGAGGCGCTCCCCACTGAGCTGGCCCTCGCCATCGCCGGCGCCCGCGAGGCTGTGCCGTCGCCGGCAATATTTGAAATTGTGCTCATGGAGTTTTCCTTTGAACTCATCCGGGAAGCGGGACTGCGCATTCCTGGCATGCTGGGACCAACCATTGGTATTGTCGGGGCCATTATCATTGGCCAGGCGGCGGTAGCGGCTAATATTGTCAGTCCTATTATGGTGGTCATCATTGCCCTTACCGGCTTGGCTTCCTTCGCCATTCCCGACTACCGTCTGTCATTCGCCTTGCGTACTATCCGGTTTATCTACCTTATCCTCGCTGCGACCTTCGGTCTGGTAGGCTTAGCGATCGGCCTGTTAATTACGACAACAATCCTTTGCTCCATGAAATCCTTTGGTATGCCCTACATGGCGCCAGTCGCCCCCAAGGTGGCGCCCAACCTGGATGTAGTCATCCGGGGCAGCGTCTTCCGGCAGGAGCGGCGCCCGGATGCTTTAAACCCTCAGGACAGCCGCCGTCAGCACCGCATCAGCCGCCGCTGGACAATGGGAAAACCACCCGGGAAGGGGGACGAGTCATGACCTACGAACCAGGGCGCATGGGCATCGCTGAAGGACTGGCCTTGGCGTTCGTTCTTACCATTCCGCGCATCTTTCTTACCGCGCCGGCCAACCAGATCGATATTGCCGCTGGCCTGGCCTGGCTGATGCCGCTTGCGAGCGGCCTCGGCGCTTTTGTCGGTTTTTGTTTGCTGATCTTTGTCCTTAGCCGCATTCCCGGCAGCGATTTGGTCGGTGCTGCTTATCATCTTCTCGGACGGGTGGGAGGGCTGTTGGTCGGCTTGTTTTACGCCGGCTACTTTTTCCTTGACGCCGTGCTGCTACTCCGCCAGTTCGCCGAAAATACTTTGCTTACGGCCCTGCCGTTCTTAGAGTTTCGCATCGCCATCGGCATCTATGCTCTGGTAGCCGGGATACTGGCATACATTGGCGTTGAGGGGTTTGCCCGCACTACTTACCTTCTGCTACCGTTTGGGATCATTCCGCTTTTGGGCGTGCTCACTCTTCTGTTTCCGTTTTATAACATTTATCACCTCCTGCCCTGGCAGGGGAGCGGGCTGGGGGTAGTTGTGCCGAAGGCCCTAATGGATGCGGGGTATAACACTGGGGTACTGGTGCTAATCATTTTGGCTAAACCACTACAGAACCTGCGGACGGTAAAGGCCGCTGCTTTATACGGCCTGGGGGGCTCTGCTGCGCTTAAGGCGCTAAGTACTTTTAGCTTTACGCTGGTACTTGGGTACACGACCGGGCGGGAAAAGGTGTTGCCTTTTTACGAAATGGCCCGTCTGGTGTACCTCAGCCGCTATGTACAGCGCATCGAAGCCTTGTTTATTTTGTTATGGGTGATGTATGGCATGCTGGCCATCGCGGCCAATCTGTTTATTGGATTGTACCTCTTGGTGCGCCTGCTCGGTTTGCCGGCTTTGCGGCCGCTCATTCCGGTAGCGACGCTGGTGATCGCTTTTCTCGCCATGATCCCGGGAGACATTACTGATACCATAAACCTCGATATCTTATTCGTCCAGACCTATGCCGCAGCAGCCGTTTATGTCGTGCCGGGCCTTTTGTTCGCCGCCAGCTGGTGGCAAGGGCGCCGGAAGGAGGTGAAAGGATGTGTCGGCTAGTTCTCCTTATCACTCTCATGGTCTTTACGGTTACTGCTACCGGCTGCGTCGGCGCGCGCGAAACAGACGAAATTGCCTATGTGCTGGCCATTGGCCTCGATAAGGGTGAAGAGCCGGGAAAAATCCGCATTACTTACCAGATTGCCGTCCCCCGCTCATTGGCTAGCGGTTCGCAGGCGGGGGGCGGCAAGAGCGATCAGACCGACGTACTCGTTACCTTAGAGGCGCCGTCGCTGGCCGAGGGGCGTAACCTCCTGAACTCAGCGGTTTCTCGCGTCCCCATCCTATCGCATACTAAGGTGTTTATCTTTGGCGAGGAACTGGCTCGCGGCGGGGTGGCGGACGTGATTGGTCCGCTCATGCGCTTTCGCGAGTTTCGCGGCTCCATGTTTATTATGGTCGCCAATGAGGACACGGCCCAGCATTTTATGCAAAAAAACAAACCCAAGCTGGAACTTCTTACGTCGCGCTTCTATGAAAGCATGCTGTTAGCAGGGCAGGAAACATCCTATTATTTGCGCACCCATCTGCATGATTTCTATATACGCTATAAGACCGGCAATATTGCCCCTATTGCCGTCCTGGCCGGGGCGCCGGCAGAAGTAGGGGGGGTGGTGCAGCGGGCGCGGCCGCCAGAGCGGGCCGATGAGTATGTGGGCAACACGCCGCGTGTGAGTTCGACGGAGATGGCGGCTGAGGCGCTGGGTACGGCGGTGTTTGTCCGCGACCGGATGGTGGGCAAACTGACGAACAAAGAGACGCGCATGGTGGCGATACTTACCAACAAATTTCGTCGCGGCTTTCTGGTATTTGATGATCCCCTGGAGCCCCGAAAACTCATCCATGCTAACATGCGCCTGGGCGAGCCGACGAAAATTGTCGTCAACTTTGTGGATGGCCGGCCGGTCATCGACATCTTCGTCTTTCTGGAAGGGGAAATTACAAGCATCCCCAGCGGTATCAATTATGAGCAGCCACAATACCGTAGCCTTATTGAAGCGCAGATTTCCCAGCTCGTAGAGCGCGAGATGGAGCGGACGCTGCGCAAGCTACAGGGCCTTGGCGCCGACGTCGCCGGTTTTGGCTACCGGGCCTGCCGGCATTTCGCCACTTGGCAGGAATGGGAGAACTTTGACTGGCTGGCAGCGTATCAGCAGGCAACCTTTCGTCTGCAGGTGGAAACGAAAATTCGCCGTCAAGGCCTGATGTGGCGGACTTCGCCAGTAAAAT
The DNA here is from genome assembly GCF_000169155.1 of Thermosinus carboxydivorans Nor1. NCBI lineage: Bacteria > Bacillati > Bacillota > Negativicutes > Selenomonadales > Sporomusaceae > Thermosinus > Thermosinus carboxydivorans. The sequence continues at coordinate 15,895 of NZ_AAWL01000026.1, read as the reverse complement.
AACGGCGCGGAGGTGGCGGCATATGGACTATCTGTACGGATTGGCTGTCGTGGTGGGGGGACTGCATGCCCTGACTTATGCCCACTGGCTGAAAAGGGGCGGCAACCGCGCGGGCGCCTGGGGGATCTTTGTTCTGACAATGGTTTGCCTGGGCCTGTATGTGTATGTGGTGGTACGCTGAGGCATCTTTTCCGAACTTTGGCAGGAACCTAACCTTACGTCTGTCGAATAAATAAAAAAAAGGCGGAAGGTTGAGGCCGGCCGCGCGCAGGAGGAAAAGGATGAGCGACGACGATGCAGCCACTTATCAAATGGCCGGGTGGTAAGGCGCGGGAATTTCGTTACATCGAACGACTAATCCCGCCGTTTGATCGGTACATCGAGCCGTTTTTCGGCGGCGGCGCCATTTATTTCCGGCTGGAGCCGCAGCGAGCGCTTGTCAATGATATTTCGGCTGACTTGATGCAATTTTACCGCTTTGTCCGGGATCGCAGTGAGCGCTTTGCGGTTTGTCTGCGGACCTTTGCGCTCTATTGGGGCAGGATGGCGGAATTTACAGCTATGCTTTGGCCGGATGCGGCTGCGGTGTATCTCCAGTGCCGCACGGGTGCGCTCAGTCCTGCTGTTTTACCTTACCGGATAGAAGCGGTGCTGGCGGTGCGGCGCCGACTTTTTCGGGAATTGTTTGACAGCGGGCTTTTTGTGGATCACACGCGTTTTGCCGCGGTGCTTCGCGCCAGTCTTATTGATAAGCTGCGGCGGCTGCTTAAGCTGGAGGCGGCGTTAGGGCGGCCGCTCAGCGACGGTGAATTGTACGCCAACCTGGAAACAGGGCTGCGCAGCGGTTTTTACCTGCATTTTCGCGGCCTCTATAACGATGCCGCCCTCGGCCGGCCGCTGCCGCGGCCACTCTCGCCTGAGGAGCGGGCGGCAATTTTTTACTTTATTCGCGAATACTGCTATGGTGCCATGTTTCGCTATAATCGCGCCGGCGAGTTCAATATCCCTTATGGCGGGATGGCCTATAACGGCAAAGATTTCGGGAAGAAGATTGACCGGCTGCTAGCGCCGGCGACGGTGCGTTGTCTGGCTGCAGCGGAGCTCTATAACCTTGATTTTGCCGATTTTCTCGATGCGGCGCGCCCGACGGATCGCGACTTTGTCTTTTTCGACCCACCGTATGACAGCGACTTTGCCGACTACGAGGGCCGGACGTTCACGCGCGCTGACCAGCGCCGGCTGGCCGAACGGCTTTATGGTTTAGCTGCGCCGTTTATTCTGATTATAAAAAATACCGATTATATCCACACGCTCTATGCCGGCCGCCCCAACCTGACCATTCTTGCTTTTGATAAACAGTACGCGTACAACGTCCGGCGCCGCAACAATCGCCATGCTAAGCATTTGATTATTACCAATGTCGTCTAATGGGCGCGAAAAGAGCCGTCCATGATTGGACGGCCCTTTTTGGCGCTCGGAGCAGAAGCGAGCGTGAGTAGCAGGGCGCTTAGATGTCGCTGTTGTTTACTTTTTCAAATTCGTCCATAATTTCCTGCGCCGGCGGGTCATCCAGAAGGCTTACAATGTAGATGGCCAGCAGGGAGAAGGCAAAGCCGGGGACGATTTCATACAGGCCCAGCCAGGCAAACTGCTTCCAGATCAGCACCGTCAGACCGCCGACGATGATGCCGGCCAGGGCGCCGTTACGGGTCATGCGCTTCCAGAAGAGGGACATAAGGATCATCGGGCCGAAGGCGGCGCCGAAGCCAGCCCAGGCGTAGGCGACTAGGTCGAGGATAAAGTTGTTCGGGTCAAGGCCGAGCAGGACGCCGAGGGCGGTAACGGCGACGACGGTTAGGCGGCTGATCCATACCAGCTCGTGCTCGCTGGCCGTGGGCCGGATGAGGGCTTTATAAAAGTCCTGCGAAAACGCCGAAGCGGTAACCAGGAGTTGGGAGGAAGCGGTGCTCATTATGGCGGCCAGCACGGCGGACAGAACCACGCCGGCAAAGAAGGAGCTGAACAGGTCATTGGCCATAACCAGAAACACCGTTTCCACATCGGCACCGGTCAGCGGCTGCTTGAGGTACACCCGGCCGACCATGCCGACAAGGACGGCAGCGGCCAGTGATAAGACCACCCAAGTCATGGCGATGCGGGTGGCATGTTTGATTTCGGCGGAAGAACGGATGGCCATGAATCGCACCAGGATGTGCGGCTGGCCGAAATAACCGAGGCCCCAGGCCAGGAGGGAAACAATGGCCACTATGGACAGGGGTTTGCCGTCCGGGTTGGTAAAGGGGTTAAAAAGCTCGCTGTTTAAAGTGTGAAGGGTGTTGTAGGTGGCGGCCGGGCCGCCGATCAGCATCATGGCGGCGATCGGTACAACCAGGATGGCGAAAAACATCATAACGCCCTGGACAAAGTCGGTCCAGCATACGGCCATGAAGCCGCCCAGGAAAGTATAGAAGACGATGACGAAGGCGCCGACGACCATTGCCCAGGCGTACGGGATGCCGAAAACAGTGTGAAACAGCTTGCCGCCGGCCACAAACCCGGACGAAGTGTAAATAAGGAAAAATATCAGGATAAAAATGGCGGAAACGATGCGCAGGGTTTGTGAGGTATCGCGGAACCGGTTTTGGAAATAGTCGGGAAGGGTGAGGGAGTCGTTGGCAATCTGGGTGTACTTGCGCAGCCGCTTGGCCACAAACACCCAGTTGGCCCAGGTGCCCAAAATCAGGCCTAAGGCGATCCAGCCGGCCTGGAGGCCGGAGGAGTAGGCAAAGCCGGGCAGGCCCATGAGCATCCAGCCGCTCATGTCCGACGCTTCGGCGCTCATGGAAGTGACCCAGGCGCCAAGCTGGCGGCCGCCGAGAATGTATTCCGACATGCTGTGCGTTTTACGGTAGTAGATCACGCCGATCAGCATCATGCCGATAAGGTAAAGAATAAAGGCAGCAAGAACTCCTGTGCTGTATCCGGTCATAACCTATTCTCCTTTTATGTAATATATGACAAATTATACGCCGAAAGATGATGGCCGGACAAGGGTGTATGAATGAAATAATAAATATGAAGTATAAGGTATGAAGTATGAAGTATGAGGTATGAGGTATGAGGTATGAGGTATGAGCGGGGGTATGAGAGGTGGGTAGTGGGGCATGGGGCGTAGAAGATGGAATATTTGGAGATGTGACTGGATAAGATGGGGCGGGGAATGAGTAATGGGGCAGACTGATTTTAAAGCAGTTGTTCTGGCAAGTGAGATTGATTTAGGAAAAATTGCCCGGCATTTTGGGATCAACCGAAAATTTAAATGGGAAGACTCGCTGGTCCTGCGGGAAACCACGCTCCAGGGCATTATCCGGCAGCCGGAGAACAAGGCGGTTTATTTGTTCTCCTTTGGCAGTTTGGTGTTTATTAACTGCCAGCCCCATGAAATCACCGACATTGTCAGTTATCTTTACCGCATTGAGCCCAGTTTGTATACCGCCAATATCTTTGAGTTCACCGACGACTATATGTTGGCAGCCGATGCCGGCCAGCCGCCGGCCCTCAACAACGATTATATGGTGACCGACCAGGCGCAGGGCTACCAGGAGGAGATTGTGGTCACGGTGCTGGCCAAATCGGTGGCCCTCGACCGGATTGAAGCACAGATTGGCGTGCTGCTGGATGAAGTCGAAGACATTATTACTTACCTGGAAGAGGGGCGGCTAACCGTGTCGGACCGGCAGTTGGCCCAATTATCGGCCCGGATTTTGGGGTTCAAGTATAACACCATCTCTTATATCATGCTGCTGGACAAGCCGGATATTGCCTGGGCCAGCGAGGAGGCGGACGCCTTGTATGCCGAGCTTAGCACCATCTTTGAACTCGACGACCGGTATGAAATAATTCGCCACAAAACGCAGACCCTGATGGACATCACCGAAGTTTTTTCCGGGCTGTCTCACGCCCGGCGCGGCACGCTGCTGGAATGGGCGGTGATTATTCTCATTACTATTGAAATTTGCCTGTCGCTGTTTGAAATTTTCTTTTTGAACCGCTGAGGACACGGAGAGCGCGATATTTAACCGCTAAATACGCCAAGGACGCGAAGTTGAATTATGATTTTGCGCGATGAATGTCGCGCAAGCGTAGCCCTTTGCGTTCTTTGCGTCCATCGCGGTTTATTTTGTTTCCGTGTCCGCCGTGGTTCTTTTTTTGTTGTTCGTAATTACCCACCACTTTCCGATTACCAACTTCCGGTTACCTTTAGCAAAAGGGAAAAGCGGGCCGGGTGGCCAATACATATAGGCATGAAAGCGAAAGGAGGCGGCTTTTTTGGCTTTGAACCTTATCCTTGGCAGGGCGGGTACGGGCAAGACCAGCCGCTGTCTTGACGCCATCCGCGAGCGGCTGCGGCAAGCTCCTGACGGCCCGCCGCTGCTATTGATCGTGCCCGAACAGGCCACCTTTCAGGCTGAGCGGGAACTGGCCGCCACCCCTGGCCTGAGCGGCTTTGTCCGGGCCCATGTCATGGGTTTTCGCCGCCTGGCCTACCGGGTGCTGGCCGAGACGGGCGGCGGGGCGGCGCCCCACCTGACCGACTTAGGCAAGCGCCTTGTCCTGCGCCGCCTGCTGACCGAGCGCCGCGACGAATTAAAGCTCTTAGGACAGGCCGCTGCCCAGCGCACCTTTGCCGACACCCTGGCCAGCCTGATTTGGGAGTTTAAGACTTATGGCATCGCCCCGGACAAGGTTGCCGCTGCCAGCGAGCGGCTTGGCGCTACGCCGCTGGCGGCCAAGCTGCATGACCTGGCGCTGCTGTACAAGGCATTTGAGGATTTCCTGCAGGGCCGGTACACCGACCCCGAGGACTGCCTGCGCCTGCTGGCGGCCAAAATTCCCGCTGCTACGCTCACCCGGGGCGCCGAAGTGTGGGTCGATGGCTTTGAATGGTTTACGCCCCAGGAATACGGGGTGCTCGAAGCGCTTTTGTCCGCCGCTAAAGACGTTACCGTTACCTTATGCCTGGATGAGCCTGATGCGCCGCACCATGCGGACGAAACAGCGCTCTTTCACCGCTCCTGGAAGACGCGGCAGTCGTTGCGCGCGCGGGCGGCCCGCCTGGGCGTAAGCTGCCGGGAAGAGGTGCTGACGGCTGTCCGACGGTTCCAGGCACCCATCCTCGCCTATGTGGAACGCTATGCCAACGACGCGAGGCCGCCGGCCTGGAGGGGGGATAAGCAGGGCCTGACCATTGCTGAGGCGGCCAACCGCCGGACGGAAGTGGAAGGCATCGCTCGCGACATGATCCGTCTCTGCCGGGACGAAGGCTATCGCTGGCGGGATATGGCGGTGTTGCTGCGCGATATGGACGGTTATATCGACCTGGTTGAAACCGTGCTGGCCGACTACGATATTCCTTTTTTCAGCGACCGCCAGCGTCCGGCCGTTCATCACCCGCTGGCTGAGCTGATCCGCTCCGCCCTGGAGGTTGTGACCGAGCGGTGGGCCTATGAGCCGGTTTTTCGCTGCCTGAAGACCGACCTGTTTCCGTTGTCGCGCGACGAAATTGATCTATTGGAAAACTATGTGCTGGAATTCGGCATCCGCGGCAGCCGCTGGACGAAGGACGAGCCGTGGACGTTCGTGCGGCGCTTGTCGCTGGATGAGGATGCCGAACCGGACGAGCGCCAGCAGGCCTACCTTGACCGCATCAATGCTATCCGCTGCCGGGCGGCGAAGCCGCTGATCCGTTTTGAACAGGCGCTGACGCAGGCGGAGACGGTGCGGGAGATGACGGCTGCGCTCTACGGCCTGTTGGCCGACCTGGATGTGCCGGCGACGCTGGAAAAATGGGCAGCGGCGGCGAGTACCGCCCGCGACCCGGAGCAGGAGCGCGAACACCGCCAGATATGGCACAGTATTGTTGACCTGCTTGACCAGATCGTCGACACCTGCGGTGAACAGCCGATGTCGCTGACAGACTATGCTGCCGTTGTCAACGAGGGGCTCGAAGGGTTGACTTTTAACATCATTCCGCCCGGCCTTGACCATGTGACGGTCACCCCGCTGACGCGGGCGCGGTTGGCAGCCAAAGTTGTTTATCTGCCGGGCGTCAATGACGGCGTTCTGCCAGAGCGAGGCCGCGAGGAGGGCCTGCTCAGCGACCGGGAACGGGCCGAACTGGCTAGTCTTGGGCTGGAACTGGGACCGACCCGGGAGGCGGACGTGTTTGCCGAACAATTTGTTGTCTATACCGCCCTAACCCGGGCGAGCGACCGGCTGTGGGTGAGTTTTCCTTTGGCCGATGCCGAAGGCAAGGCGCTGGCGCCATCGCTTATCATCCGCCGCCTGAAAGAACTAAGCGGCATCGAAGCGCTAAAACCGCTGCCGGTCGAGCCGCCTCCTGGGGCAGAAGACGAATATATTGTTCATCCCCGTCGTAGCTTGGCGGCGCTTGCGGCTGGGCTGCGCCCCGCCCTTGCCGGTCAGCCGGTAGGAACGCTGTGGCGCGACCTCTACAACTGGGCCGTGGCGCGGCCTGACCTTGCCGCCGATTTGCGGCGCGCCGTGGCCGGCCTTTTTCACCGCAACCAGGAACAGGCGCTTCCGCCGGAGCTGGCCCAGCGGTTATATCGCCGACAGGGTAAACTGCGGGGCAGTGTTACCCGTTTCGAGGGCTTTCAGGCCTGTCCGTTCCAGCATTTTGCCCGCTACGGCCTGGCGCTCAAGGAACGGGCGGTGGCGCAGCTTAAAGCCCCCGATTTCGGCCAGTTCTTCCACGCCGCTCTCCGTCAGTTCGGCCTGCGGATTGAAAAGGAGCTGACCGCCGATAACCAGCGCCGCTGGCAGCGGTGGGGCGATGTGCAGGATGAGGAAATCGGGCCGCTCTGTGAGGCCATTGTCCAGGAACTGGCCCCCAAACTACAAAACGAAATTTTGCTCAGTTCGGCCCAGTACCGCAGTATCACCCGGCGCCTGCAGCGGACGCTGCAGCGCACCGTCACCCGGCTGGTGCGGCTCGACCGCCGCAGCCGGTTCAAGCCGGTAGCACTGGAGCAGGCTTTCGGCCGGGACGGCGCCGCTTTGCCGGCGCTGGTTCTTACCCTGCGCGACGGAACCGTGCTGGAACTGGTCGGCCAGATTGACCGCCTGGATATGGCCGAGCACCAGGGCCGGCGGCTGCTGGCCGTAATTGACTATAAGGCCGGCGGCGCCTGGCTGCGCCTGCCGGATGTTTACTACGGCCTGCGACTGCAGCTGTTGACTTATTTGCTGGTAGCCTTGCAGCACGCCGCCGTTTTGTGCGGCGAGGGCGAATACGCCCCGGCAGCGGTGCTTTATTGCTATATCAAAAATCCCAAGGTTTCGGCCAGTCAGTGCCTGCCGCCGGAAGAAGTGGAAAAGGCAATCAATAAGCAGCTTAAAATGCCCGGCTGGCTGCTGGATGACGTAGAAACGGTGCGGCTGTGGGAGCCTGGCCTGGTTGGGTATGCCGAATTTCTCAAAGTGTGCATCAACAAGGATGGCACTTTCCGGAAAAGCACGCAAGCTTATGTCAAAACGGAGGAACAGTTCGCGCTGCTCCTTCGGCATGTGCAGGCGCAGCTGACCGCTACGGCCGAGGCGATCCTGGCCGGGGAGGTGGCCATCCGGCCGTACTCGCTCAAAGGCCGGACGCCATGCGGAAATTGCCGCTACCGCCCGGTCTGCCAATTTGACCGGCTGCTGGCCGACAACGACTTTGTGCAGCTGCCGGACTTGGCCGATGAGGAGATTTGGGCCCGGCTGGCAGCGGAGAAAGGAGAAGAGGCATGAGCAATTGGTCACCGGAGCAACGGGCGGCCATTGAGGCGCGAGGGCAAAACCTGCTGGTGGCGGCCGCCGCCGGTTCGGGCAAGACATCGGTGCTGGTACAGCGCATTATCGACCGCATTTTGGATAAAACGGCGCCGGTCAATGTCGACGCCCTGCTGGTCGTGACTTTTACCAACGCGGCGGCGGCAGAGATGCGCGAGCGTATTGCCCAGGCCCTGACGGCGGAATTGGCCAAAGGGGAACGGACCCGCTATCTTGAGCGGCAGCTCTTACTCTTAAATCAGGCGTCCATTTCCACCATTCACTCGTTCTGCCAGTCGGTAGTACGGCAGTATTTCTACCGGCTGGACCTGGATCCCCAGTTTCGCATTGCCGGCGAGGGCGAAACGACGCTGCTTCGCAGCGACACGCTGGAAGCGCTGTTGGCCGAGCGGTATGAACAGGGAGACGAGGCGTTTCTTACCCTGGTCGACCACTATGGCGATGAACGGGACGACAGCTCACTGGCCGGACTAATCTTGCGCTTATACGAATTTGCTCGCAGCCAGCCCTGGCCGGAGCATTGGCTGCGCCGTCTGGCCGATGCTTTCCGCCTGGACGGGGCGGCCGGCATCGGCGCGCCCTGGGAAGCGCTACTCGCCGACCGCATTGCCCTCGAACTTGAGCGGCTCCAGCACAAGTTCGCCCGCCTGGCGGCGGAGGCGGTACGCCCCGGCAATCCCGCCGCTTATGTCAAAACGTTAGAGGATGACCGGGGCCAGCTCGACTGGGCAATCGCCGCCGCCCGGCATTCTTGGCGCGAACTGGGGGCGGCGCTGAATGGCCTGAAGTTCGGTACTCTCCCCGCAGCCAAGGGCGTGGATGCCGCCGTCTGTAAGCGCTTTCAGGAGCGGCGGAATACCATTAAGTCCAAGGTGAAAGAGATAGCCGAGCGCTATTTCGGACGGCCAGAACAGGAGCTTATCGCCGACATGCGCGCCCAGCTGCCGCTTGTTGAAACACTTATTGACCTTGTGCTCGCATTCGGCCAGCGCTTTCAAGAGGCCAAGAAAGCCAAGGGGCTGGTCGACTTCAGTGACCTTGAGCATTACTGCCTGCAGATATTGCTGGCCGACAACGCGACCCCTGATAATATACAGCCGTCGGCGGTGGCACTGGCTCTGCGCGAGAAGTATGAAGAAGTGCTGGTGGACGAATACCAGGATACCAATGCCGTTCAGGAAACCATTTTAGAGCTGGTGTCGCGGCCTGACCGGCCCAACCGCTTCATGGTCGGCGATGTCAAACAGAGCATCTACCGGTTCCGCCTGGCCGAACCGGGCCTGTTCCTGGAAAAATACAACCGCTATCCGGCGGCAGCGGGCGGCAGCGAGCGGCGCATCGACCTGGCGCAGAATTTCCGCAGCCGTCCTGGCATTTTAGCAGCCGTTAATTTCCTGTTCAGCCAGCTTATGACGCCGCGGGCGGCCGAGATGGGCTACGGCGCGGCCGAAGCCCTCAATCCCGGGCCAGATTATCCGCCGTGCGACCAGCTGACTTTGGCCGGGCCGGTGGAAGTGCATCTTATTAACCAGGCCGAGGCGGTAGCCGCGGCGCCGGCAGCTGACGTAGTCGAGGACGAGGCGGAGCAGCAAGATGCGGACGCGGGCGGCGATGAGCCGGCAAATAGCAGTGAGCTGGTTACCGCCCAGGAACTAACCGCGTTTGAGCGGGAGGCATGGCTTATTGCCCGGCGGCTGCTAGCGCTGAAAGAAGCCGGCCATGTCGTTTACGACAAGCACGACAAGGCTTACCGGCCGCTGGCCTGGCGCGACATAGTCATCCTGCTGCGGACGGTGCAGGGCAAGGCGGGTGTGCTGCTTGACGTGCTGCGGCAAGCCGGTATCCCGGCCTACGCCGATGTTGATGGCGGATATTTTGAGGAAACAGAAGTGCAGGTCATGCTGTCCTTGCTGGCGGTCATTGACAACCCTCGCCAGGACATTCACCTGGCTGGCGTGCTACGGTCGCCGCTCGTGGGCCTAACCGCTGGTGACCTAGCCGCCATCCGCCTGTGCAAGGACGGCGACTTGTGGACGGCGCTGACGGCCGCTGCCGGGGCTGATATAGCTGAGCCGCTCCGGCAAAAGATTGGCGTTTTTCTTGAACGGCTCGACCGGTGGCGGAGTCTGGCGCGGCGGCGGGGCGTCGCCGAGCTTATCTGGAGCATTTACCGCGAAACAGGGTATTATGACTATATCGGCGGTATGCCCGGCGGGGCTCTGCGCCAGGCCAACCTGCGCGTCCTCTACGACCGGGCCCGCCAGTTCGAAGCGACCAACTTCCGGGGACTATTCCGCTTCTTGCGCTTTCTTGAGCGGCTGCGCGACCGCGGTTCGGATATGGCGGTGGCACGGGCGTTAGGCGAAGGCGAAGATGTGGTCCGGGTCATGAGCATTCACAAAAGCAAGGGCCTTGAGTTTCCCGTGGTCGTGTTGGCCGACCTTGGCAAGCAGCTAAATTTGCGGGATACGCAGGAACTAGTGCTGTGCCATAAAGAACTAGGGTTAGGGCCCAAGGTTATCCGCCCCGACCTTCGGGATAGCTACCCGACGCTGGCACGTTGGGGGATTGAGCACAAGCTGACGCTGGAGGCCAAGGCGGAAGAGCTGCGTATCTTGTACGTGGCCCTGACGCGGGCGCGGGAAAAACTTATTTTGGTGGGATCGGTGAAAAAATTAGCCGACCGGTGCAGTGACTGGTGCGCCATGGTGGGTTGGCAGGCCCAGGCGCTGCCGGACGCGCTGATCACTGATGCCAAGAACTATCTCGACTGGCTGGGGCCGGCCATCGTCCGCCATCCTGGCGGCGCCCCCTTGCGTGCGCTGGCTGGTTGTGACGAAACGCCGACCGCAAAATTGGCTGCACTTAATGCGGCCTGGCAGGTCATTACCCATGCGGCCGATAGCATAAATCCGGTCGCGCCGGCCCAGCCCGCCGATAATCCACTGGCTGTTTGCCTTAAAGAATTAAAACCCCTGCCCGGTGGCGACAGCGCTTGGGTGGCAGCGCGGCTGGACTGGCGGTATCCTTATGCCGCGGCCGTGGGTCAGCCGGCGAAACTCACGGTCAGTGAAATCAAGCGCCGGTTCGCGCTGGCGGACCAGGACGGCGAGCAGTGGTATCCGCCGCGGCTGGCGGCGCGGCCGCGCTTTATTCAGACGGCGGGCAAACTAACTGCGGCCGAAGTGGGCACGGCCATGCACACCGTCATGCAACACCTCAACCTGGCCGGCGACATGAGCGCTTCCGGCGTGCGCCGCGAGTTGGAGCGCCTGGTGGCGGCGGAAATTCTCCTGCCCGAACAGGCCGCGGCGGTCGATGTGGAGGCTATTGCCGCCTTTTTCACCAGCCCGCTGGGGCAGCGCCTGCTAAACGCCGCGTGGCGCAGACGTGAACTGGCCTTTTGCCAGGTACTGCCGGCGGCCAGCATCGATCCGGCCCTGGCCGGTACGGACGAAACGGTCTTTATCCAGGGCGTCGTCGACTGCCTTTTTGCCGAGGCTGACGGCTTGATCCTGATTGACTACAAGACCGACCAGGTAAAGGACGGGTTTGAACTGGTTGAGCGGTACGACGTACAGCTTAAGCTCTATGCCGCCGCGATGGAGACTATTTTACGGCAGCCAGTTAAAGAAATATATCTCTATGTCTTCAGTACCGGGCAGATCGTGCCGGTCGGGCGCGCAAGCCGCTGATTGACGCTGAAAAATAATCCAGTCTGGCCAAACTACGGCCGGACTGGATTATTTTGTTTGGGCGCCCTTCTCGACAATTGACATCAACAATAGTATTATTAGTTATATATTGTTAATTATATGGACATAAAAAATAATTATATATATAAACCTTCACCATTCGGGGGTACACTCTATTCAATGCGACCTATATCGCAATTATTATTTCAAAACTTGGAGAAAACGTGAACAGTATTATATGGGCGTGTCTAATATTAAATTATACTTAGGGAGGAAATGGCTATGGCGGTTGGCAGTAGCATGAATACACCCGACAATCTGCCGCCCCGGGTCTGGGAAAAGATTGAGGCGGCAATCCGCACAGTAGGATACGGTTCAATTACGATTATCGTTCAGGACGGGAGAGTCATCCAGATCGAAATAAACGAGAAAATAAAGCTGGTATGATGGGAAAGGGGAAGCGAGATGGACGCGAAAACAAAAGGGGTCAGCGATTTTAAGAGTGGGGCTGTCAGGGCGGAAATTCTCAAAGCCCTCAGCGGTCTTCAGTATGGGCAAGTGGTCATTCAAATAAAAGACGGGAAAGTGACCCAGATCGATAGAACCGAGAAGAGGCGCCTGCCGAGACTGGAAAATGTGGACGGCGACGGCATTTGATTTCAGGACAATCATAAGATTGAAGGCTGGGGATATGTAAGAACAGTGGTGAGTGATATGGCTTGCAATGCGAGGTGTTGGCCTTAGCCGACAATAAGTTCCATATAAGCATGCTTTTCAGATGCCATTCGTCTACGGCGCCAAAAAACTGGGTGAGGCGCTGCGCCGCATCAGCCAAAGTGCGGCGATGAGCCGTACCGGGAGAGCTCCGTACCCGCAATATCATACCCGCGCGATCTGCTTGATACTTTCTTTGCGGTCATGGCTGAACAGAGCACGTTGACACCAATAGCTACTTGTGTTAAACTGAAACCAAGTAAATAACTCTGAGCTGATCAGCAAGACTGAAGGCTGAAGTAGAGTCCCATTGGGACTTTACTTCAGCTTTGTTTTTTTACTCCTTAGTAAGCTTTCGAAAAAGCAGGTATGAAATGGAGGCAAAAAACAGTGAAAGAGGTGAATAAAGGACTTTTCATGGAGATGAACGTAGCTCTAGTCAAGCAGATGGCAATATTGTTTTAAATCAGAGCATGACAAAAAGATTTTAACACAAAGATTACTACAATAAGCGAAGATAGGCGGAAAATGCCTCCGTCGCGATTGTGGGGCGAAATTGAAAAAGTCAAGAGAACATAAGCTCTAATTTCGACAACGAGAACTATGGAGGAAAAAACAAAAAAAGTCCAAGGCGCAAAAGCCTTGAACATAAAAGCATCTTGGTTTTCCGAGAGTGTACTATATATTCGAGGAGGATAGTCAATTGAAACGTCCATGGACTAAGGATTTGTCTAAATTAAATAAAATGGAGTTAATTAAGCTCCAAAAAGATGGGCTTACTATTCTAGATGACATTGAGCGCTTCGCGACCGCGGGTTTTGCTGGTATCCGGGCGGAGGACATCGAACTTTTGAAATGGGCCGGCGTTTATGTGCAAAAGCCACGGACCGACGGGTATTTTATGATGCGGGTAAAAATACCGGGTGGCATCATGAATGCCGGCCAGGCGCGGACGTTGGCCGCAATTGCCCGCGACTACGGACGGAGCGAGCTGCAGTTGACCACGCGCCAAGCGGTACAGTTTCATTGGATCAGGGTGGAAAATTTGCCGGATATCTTTACGCGGCTGACGGCGGCCGGTCTTAGTTCAGTGGAAGCCTGCGGCGACTGCCCGCGCACAGTGGTCGGGAATCCGCTGGCCGGCATCGACCCGGACGAAGTGATAGACGCGCGGCCGTTGGTTGAAAAGGTAACGCGGTTTTTCCAGGGAAATCCTGAGTTTTCTAACCTGCCCCGCAAATTCAAAATTTCGATTTCCGGCAGCGTCGACAACCCCGGCCATGCCGAAATCAACGATGTTGCCTTTACGCCAGCCGTCAAAGAAATTGACGGTGAGCAACTTATCGGTTTTCACGTCATGGTGGGCGGCGGCTTAGCGGCTAAACCGCATATGGCGGTCAAGCTGGACATTTTTGTTCGCCCGGAAGAGGTAGTTAAAGTAGCGGCGGCGGTAGCGACCATTTTCCGCGATTTTGGTTATCGTGAGCAGCGTTTCCACGCCCGTCTGAAGTTTCTGGTCGCCGACTGGGGTGAGGCCAGGTTCCGGTCTGAACTGCTGAAACTTACCGGCCCGCTACCCACCAGAGGGAAAGACTTGACGCGGGGGTGGAACGGGGGCTATTATTACGGTGTTCACCCGCAGAAACAAACCGGTTTGCATTATGTCGGCCTGGCCGTCCCCGGCGGGCTGCTTACGGCGGCTGATATGGAGGAGCTGGCTGAGCTGGCGGTACGGTACGGTGACGGTTCGCTGCGGACTACCAACACCCAAAATGTAATTTTAGCCAATATTGCGGACAATAAAGTAGCCGCTTTGCTGGATGAGGACCTGTTAAAACGCTTTACTCCTTTTCCCCAGTCGTTTGCGGGCTATGCTGTAACATGCACTGGTAATACTTTTTGCAATCTGGCGACTGTGGAAACGAAACGGCGGCTAACTTCCATCGTGGAATACCTTGATAAACATGTCAAACTTGATACGCCGGTACGCTTGCACCTGTCCGGCTGCCCTAACGCGTGCGGCCATCATCAGATTGCCGATATTGGTCTCCAAGGCACACTGCTTAATATTGACGGCAAAGCCATTGAAGCGTTTGAACTTTGGCTTGGTGGCGCCTTAGGACCGGGTGCGGCTTTTGCGACGAAACTGGAGGGGCGTATTCCCGCCGGCGAGGCGGCGAAGGCCATTGAGCAGCTGCTGAATTTTTTCCAGGTAAACAAGGGTGAAGGCGAAACATTTGCCGCCTTTGTCAGACGGGTCGGGGTGTCGGCCTTCCAAACCAAGCTGGATGAGTTTTTAGGAGCATCCGGTCGAGGGGAGCAGTCGGTCAAAAAGGCGGTTAACGGGTAAAGAACAGTATAAGATATGGATTGCTTAAATGCTAATTTAAGTTTAAGGCGCTGGGTTGATGCCGCAGCGCCTTTTAATATTAGAACAAAACGTGACAGACCTTTACGTGAAGCGGAAGTAGACCGGGAATAATACCGCAAGACAGTGAGGCATTGACGCTGGTTGTTGCATAAAGTAGAATGGGGGTTTTAATGGCCGCGCTATGAATAAGTGGAGGAGGAATACTGTGGAATATAAGGCCAAAGATTATTCCCGCCTTATTGGGATGGAAGGGTTTAGCCCCGAACTCCTCAGGAGACATTTCACGCTGTACCAGGGTTATGTGACCAACACCAATAAACTGCTGGAAATCTTAGAGCAAATGTTGCGCGCGGGCAATTTGAATACGCCGGAGTACAATGAGCTCAAGCGGCATTTGGGTTGGGAGTTTGACGGCATGCGGCTCCACGAGTACTATTTTGAAAATCTGGGCGGCAATGGCCGCCTCAGCCGGCGCAGCCGGGTTGCCGCAGCAATGATACAAAACTTCGGCAGTGTGCAGGCCTGGGAAAAAGACTTCCGGGCGACCGGCGCCATCCGCGGCATCGGCTGGGCTATCCTGTATCAGGACGTGACGAACGGCCGGCTGATAAACTTTTGGATTAATGAACACGATAAGGGGCACCCGGCAGGATGCAATCCGCTGCTGGTGATGGACGTGTGGGAACACGCCTATATGCCGGATTACGGCATTGACCGCGCCGCCTATATCAATGCCTTTTTCCGTAACATCGACTGGCGGGTGGTAGAGGAACGGCTGCTGTAACAAAATGCCGCCTGTGCCTAGCGCAGGCGGCATTTTGCCGGTGGGGAGCGGTTCGCTTCCTAAATTTAATTTGAGAGTTTTGCATAATTCAATCGCAAGTTATCCACAAAGAGATGTCTTTAAGCAATTTTGATGTCAAATTCAAGAGCTATTAGTGTAATTAGCCAATTTTTAACAAAAATGCTCCAATATCATCCTAAAAAAGGGTAGACCTATCCCTATGGTGGGCTAATTCTGTAAAAAGTAAGATGAAAAACAATAATTAGGCTGCTTTTTGCTGATGTATCTGGCGATTAACCGCTATTGTTCCTGCCAGTAAAGCAATGCAGCAAAGCATTAGATGTGCTGTAACCTTTTTAATTCCCTGTACACGAACCGTGTNTGCTCCAAGCTGCTCCTTCAATCGGGAAAATGCTCGTTCTACCGATGTTCGGTCCGCATAAAGTTTTCCCATTCCCGTGTGCCACGATGAGGAGT
>NZ_AAWL01000025.1 GCF_000169155.1 Thermosinus carboxydivorans Nor1 | reverse complement strand
GCTTGACTGCGAGACGGACAGGTCGAGCAGGGACGAAAGTCGGGCTTAGTGATCCGGTGGTACCGAGTGGAAGGGCCATCGCTCAACGGATAAAAGCTACCCTGGGGATAACAGGCTAATCTCCCCCAAGAGTCCATATCGACGGGGAGGTTTGGCACCTCGATGTCGGCTCATCACATCCTGGGGCTGAAGTAGGTCCCAAGGGTTGGGCTGTTCGCCCATTAAAGTGGTACGTGAGCTGGGTTCAGAACGTCGTGAGACAGTTCGGTCCCTATCCATCGCGGGCGTAAGAGACTTGAGAGGAGCTGCTCCTAGTACGAGAGGACCGGAGTGGACGGACCAATGGTGTACCAGTTATACCGCCAGGTGTACAGCTGGGTAGCTACGTCCGGAACGGATAAACGCTGAAAGCATCTAAGCGTGAAACCGGCCTTAAGATGAGGTCTCTCACAACGGAAGTTGGTAAGGCCCCTTGAAGAAGACAAGGTAGATAGGCCAGGAGTGTAAGGCGGGCAACCGCTTGAGCGGACTGGTACTAATCGGCCGAGGGCTTGACCTAAAAAGGGCTAAAATGTGCGAATAATCTTCTGTGCAGTTTTGAGGGAAAGTGGAAAACGGATTATTACTTTCCCGAATTAAATATCCGGTGTCGATAGCTACGGGGATCCACCTGTTCCCATACCGAACACAGAAGTTAAGCCCGTAAACGCCGAAAGTACTTGGCTGGAGACGGCCTGGGAGGATAGGTAGACGCCGGTTACACCAAAAGAGCACCCAGCATTAGGTGCTCTTTTGCTATTTTGTATGTTTCTATAAAGACTAATAAAAAAATGCCGCATGCAAGATGCGGCTTTTTTATTAGTCTACTTTCTTATACGCTTGGGCCTTGGCGCCGCAGATGGGGCATTTTTCCGGTGCTTTGCCTTCGTTAATGTGCCCACAGACGGTGCAAAGGTAAAGGTCTACGACTTCTTTCTTTTCCAGGTTATCAAGATACTTCTGATAAAGCTCGGCGTGAACCTTCTCGGCCTCATTGGCTAATTTAAAAGAACGTAAGGCCGCGGTGTTGTTTTCTGCTTCTGCTTCCTGGATGAAGGGCGGGTACATTTCGCTAAATTCATAGGTCTCACCGGTTATAGCAGCTTTCAGGTTTTCGGCCGTGGATTTGATACCGCCCATTGCTTTGAGATGGGCCAGAGCATGGATAGTTTCGGCTTCAGCAGTGGCACGGAACAATTTGGCTACTTGTGGATAGCCTTCGAGCTCGGCTTGCTTAGCAAAAGCCAAGTATTTACGGTTGGCCTGAGATTCACCGGCAAAAGCGGTAGCGAGGTTTTTTTCGGTGTTGGACATTCAATTCCCTCCAAATTTAATTTATCATTATTCTTTATGGAATATTATTATCTATAATCCAAAAATTGTCAAGTAAAGAATTATCTGTCCAATAAAAAATTTTTAAACCAAAACAGTAACAGCCAGCATATGTCTTGCTGGCTGTTACTGTTAAGACTTATTATTTTGCCCGCAGAAAGTTGAGTACTTTTGCGCCGGTATTGCGTACCCGACGCAGTGGAGCAATGCTGACCGATACTTTCGGTTTCATATCTTTTTCTGCGCCAAAATCGCCGCGCTTAATATTTGTCGTTTTCGTTTTTTCCGGCTTCAAAAAGGATTTGAGGACAGCAACCGCTTTATCCGGGCGGCTATGGTCGCCGCAGGTGAACACGTCTACTGCCGCATACCCTAGTTCAGGGTAGGTGTGAATACTAATATGGCTTTCGGCCAGCAGCGCCAAAGCGGTCAGACCCTGCGGCTCGAACTTATAGGACGAAAAGTCGAGCAGGGTCATATTCGCTTCCTTGACAGCAGTGATCATGGCGTTTTTCACGAACTCCAGATCATCCAGCACTTCGAAGCTGCAGCCGTACATGTCAACAGTGAGATGTTTACCAATTACTTTCATCGCTCATCGCCCCTTCTACCAGGATTTTTTAAATGAGGCGTATACTTTTCCTCAAAAAAGCGTGAAATTCTGTGCTTTTCCAACGAAAAGCGTGATTTTGCCGAAGGATTAGCAGTATTACGCCGTTTATTATATGCATTATACAGTTTTTCATTATAAATCGCTTGGACAGGAATGTAAAGAGATATTTAAAAAAATCACGAGAAAATTTTCCCGCTGTTGATTGGCATGTAATATGTTGAGGAATACTACCTATGGCTGATGGGCGGTCAATTTTTTACTGTAATTTATCAACACCTTGCAGGAATAGTGTTCATCATGTACAATTTTTTTCATGATAATGTTGAATAGCAACTACCGGTGAGCGCGGAGGAACTAATGACCCAGGAGGCGACAGGTATTAGACCAATGGGGCCGCGTTATTTTTGAAGACAAATTGCATAGGAAGGTGAAGAAATGAATACCGTAAAACTTGCTGAAGGAATTTATTATGTAGGCGTTGTCGACTGGACGGTTCGCGATTTTCACGGGTATACTACGCCGCGCGGGGTGACTTATAACTCGTATCTCATTATCGACGAGAAGGTATGCGTCATTGATACGGTCAAGGCGCCCTTTGCCGCTGAATTCATTGAGCGCATTTCCCAGCATATCGACCCGGCCCGCATTGACTACGTCATCACCAACCACATTGAGCCCGATCATTCCAGCGCCTTGTCCGCCCTCATGGAGCGGGCCCCGCAGGCAAAGGTGCTGCTGACCGAACACGGTAAGGCCGGCATCACAAAGTATTATCAAAAAGAATACGATTTCCAGATAGTTAAAGAAGGCGACGTCCTTGACCTTGGCCGGAATAAGCTTCATTTTCTCCCATTGCCCATGCTGCACTGGCCAGATTCGATGGTTAGCTATCTCGATGGTGAGCAAATTCTATTTTCTAATGACGCCTTCGGCCAGCACATTTCGACGACCAAACGGTTTGATGATGAGAATGACATTAACGAGGTTCTGTATGAAGCGGCCAAGTATTACGCCAATATTCTGATGCCCTATGGCAAGCTTGTTCCCGGCGCGCTGAAAAAAGCCGCCCAATTCCCCATCCGCATGATTGCTCCCAGTCACGGCGTTGTCTGGCGCAGCCATATCTCCGCAATTTTGTCCAAGTATGAGCAATGGGCGACAGGCTACGCTACCGACAAAATCGTGATTGCCTATGACAGCATGTGGGGTAGCACGGAAAAGATGGCGCGTCATATTTTGGAGGGAGTGACCGCCGCCGGGGCTATCGGCAAACTATACCGCATGTCGGCCGCTGACCGTAGTGAGGTCATTGCGGATATCCTGGAGGCCAAGGGTTTGTTGGTTGGTTCCTCGACCCTGAATAATGGCATGCTGCCGAGCATTGGCGCCTTGCTCGTCTATCTCAAAGGACTGCGTCCTACTAAAAAGACGGGAGCTTGCTTCGGGGCCTATGGTTGGGGAGGCGGCGCCCAAAAGGACATGGAAGAATTGTTGAAAGGCGCCGGTGTAGCCGTCGAGTCCGGCCTGACCCTTAAATGGGCGCCGGACAGCCAGGAAAAGGAAAAATGTTTCCAGTTTGGTTATGATTTCGCAATGAAGGTATTGGCCGCCAAATAGCAACTATAAAGAGAGAGGGCTTTGGCCCTCTCTTACATATTGTCCGGCCGCCCGTGTCACACTAATTTGCAGCCACTAAAAAGGGCGGCCGGAGGTAAGGCATGTTTACTTTTCACCACGGGTTTTGGACATACTTTTTTACTAGGCGGCATCCCGCGGTTTGGCAATTTGTTATTGGCGCGATGCTCCCAGATTATGTCTACTTTATTGTGCTTGGCCTAATGGCGGCTCAAGGGCGTATTAGTCTGGGCGAAATCCCGAGCCTAACGCCTGCCATTTTTTTGAGTTACCTTCCGTACTACCCCTGGGCCGTTCAGACTGACCTTCTCGGTCATTCCGTTGTCGTCTGGGGTGTGGCATTTGGCCTAACGCTGCTGCCAGCGCTAAGGAAAGCACAGCCTTTGGTCATCGGTTGGGGCTTGCACCTTTTTATCGACGGCATTACTCATGCCGCTTATAGCAATTTTTTTCTTTATCCGTTGTCGATGCTGACGGTTGAGAGCCCGGTTTCTTATTGGGAGCCGGAATATTTTGGCCGAGAGTTTCGCACCGTCAACGGTGCACTTATTACTCTTGCCGTTTTGTACCTGGCTTATCAATGGTGGAAAAATAAATATCGGAGATGAACAAAGTGGAACCAACTTGTAAGGTATATATTCGCAAAGGAGCACAGCACCGCGTAGAAAGCGGTCATCCTTGGCTGTATCAAACAGAAGTCGACAAATTGGAAGGCGATTTTAGCCCCGGTGATATTGTCGACGTTTATAACCATCGCCACCGCTTTGTTGGGCGGGGCTACATCAATCCGCGCTCGCAAATTTTGGTACGCTTCTTGACGCGCGAGCAGGAACCGATTGACCGCGTTTTTTTCAAGCGCCGCATTGAAGCAGCTTGGCAGTACCGGCAGCGCTTCCTCGACGAGCCGGAATACTGTCGGCTAATTTTTGGCGAAGCCGACTTTTTACCGGCGCTCATCGTCGATAGGTTTGGCGATTATTTGGTTGTTCAAACCCTTGCGCTTGGCATTGACCGGTTTAAGGAGACCATTGTTGATATTCTTGATGAACTCTTGCGTCCTGCCGGCATTTACGAGCGCAATGATGTGCCAGTGCGGGAGCTGGAGGGGTTGGACCAACGCAAGGGGTATCTCAAAGGACGGTTTCCTACGCTTATTCAGGTACGGGAAAACGGTCTACCCTTCTATGCCGATATTGAAAACGGGCAAAAGACGGGTTTTTTCTATGACCAACGGGAAAACAGACGGTTTCTGCGCCATATTGCAGGCGGCGCCGTGGTATTGGACTGTTTCTGCCACACCGGTTCGTTTGCTGTCCACGCCGCCGTATACGGGGCCAAGCGCGTCCAGGCTATTGACATTTCCGAGATGGCGATTGAACTGGCCCGGAAAAACGCCGCCCTCAACGGCGTGGCCGACCGCTGCTCTTTCGAAGTCGCGAACGCATTCGATGCGTTGCGGGAGCTGTCCGATGAACGTCGGCAGTTCGATATCGTTATACTTGATCCGCCGGCTTTTACCAAAAGCCGTGGCACGCTTGAGAGCGCGGCCCGCGGTTATAAGGAAATCAACCTGCGTGGACTTAAGCTTGTCCGTTCCGGCGGTTTTCTCATTACTTGTTCGTGTTCGTACCACATGGAACGTGAATTATTCAAAGCCATTGTCGTCGATGCCGCCCGCGATACGCGGCGCACTATCCGCGAAGTTGAATACCGGACGCAGGCGAAAGATCACCCCATTCTGCCTGCGGCGCCGGAAACCCATTATCTTAAGTTTTTGGTTCTGCAAGTTTTGTAATTTGATAATACGGCCGCTTATTATTTTATTGGTAAGCGGCCATAATATTTTTTGGTTAATTTTTTTGTAAAAATTTCCGGCAAACCTCTTGCAAAAAGTCAAAAAGTCAAATATAATAAAATCGAAGGTCAAAAAAAGTCAAACCAATGAGGGGGGGAGCCATGGCCAATCTGGTAGACCTCATTGAACAATTTATCCTGCGTAAACTGGCAAGTGGCCAGGACGAAGTCATCATTCTCAAACGCAATGAAATCGCCGACGAGCTTGAGTGTGCGCCATCACAAATCAGTTATGTCCTGAATACGCGTTTCACCGTTGAGCGAGGCTTCATCGTCGAGTCACGGCGTGGCTCAGGCGGCTATATTCGCATTGCCCGTATTCCGTTCGCTGAGATTTTGTTTGAGGATGTGGCGCGCAGCGTGCGGCCAGATATTACTTATGACGAATTGGAAACGGTCGTCGCCCGGTTGCAGCGGCACAATTTGCTTACCGGCCGGGAGGCGGCGCTGATGCTCCACTTTTTCAAGCTAATTTACGATTATGTCGATGCCGAAGACCGGGCGCGCATCGTCCGCTCGTTGCTCATGGTTTTGGCCCATCACGAAAAATTGCGTTAGGGGGGGGATCAGATATGTTGTGTGATGAATGTAAACGACGACCAGCATCTGTCCACATCACCAAAATAACCAATAATCACAAGGTGGAAAAACATTTGTGCCAGCAGTGTGCGCAGGCGAGCGGCGAAGGTAGTTTTTCCTTTGGTCCGCAGTTTTCGGTTCATGACTTCCTCAAAGGAATGTTTAATCACGGTTTCGCGGAGGGCCATATTGCCCAGAGTCAGCCGGCGTGCACGAACTGCGGCATGACCTATCAGGATTTTAGCCGCACCGGCCGCATAGGCTGCAGCGCCTGTTACGGCGCCTTCGGCCAGCGGTTGGAGCCGCTGCTCCGCCGCATACACGGCGCGAGCATCCATACTGGTAAACTCCCCAAACGCGCCGGCGGCCAGTTAGAGCTAAAACAGCGTCTTAAGCGCCTGCGTCAGGACTTGGAACGGCATGTGGCCAATGAGGAATATGAGCAGGCCGCCCGCGTGCGGGATGAAATCCGCAGCTTGGAAAAACAACTAAGCAGCCAGAGTTAGAAAAGGGGGGAGGATCGCATGGCGCTCGAAAACATTCTCGACCAGCCGCTTAATCCCTGGATGGCAGGCGGCGGTCCGGACGGCGATATTGTCCTTTCCAGCCGTATCCGTTTGGCGCGCAATTTTGAAGCCGTTCCGTTTCCTAACCGGGCGAAAGGCAGCCAGCTTGCCGCCATCGTGGATCAGATGCGCAAATCGGTCAATGATTTAACCAATCTTGACGGACACCGTTATCTGTTTATCGAGATGGAGAAACTATCGCCACTGGAACGGTATGTGTTGGTGGAGAAACACATCATTAGTCCCAACTTGGCGCAAGAAGCCGAAAACCGGGCCCTAATCGTCCGTGACGACGCCGCGGTAAGTATTATGATTAATGAAGAAGACCACCTACGTATTCAGTGCCTTGCCCCTGGCCTGAATTTAAATGATGCCCTCAAATGCGCCAACAAAGTCGATGATGCTATTGAAGGACGGCATGATATCGCCTTCAGTGAGCAGATGGGCTACCTCACGGCTTGTCCTACCAATCTTGGTACAGGTCTGAGGGCCTCGGTCATGGTGCATCTGCCGGCTTTGGTACTAAGCGGCCAGATTAACCGCCTGGTGACCGCTGCCACGCAATTAGGCTTGGCCGTAAGGGGCATTTACGGCGAAGGCAGTGAAGCCGTCGGCAATATCTTCCAAATTTCCAACCAGCTTACACTTGGCCACGGCGAACAGGAGATCGTCGAAAATCTGTACAGCGTTGCCCGGCAAGTGGTTGACCACGAACGGTCGGCCCGGCAGGCACTGCTGGCCGAGTCGCGGGACGTTCTTGCCGACCGGGTATGGCGAGCCTATGGTGTACTGCGGTATGCCCGCAGCCTATCCGGTCAGGAAGCCTTATCCCTGCTTAGCGAAGTTCGGCTTGGCATTGATTTAAAAATCATCGACGAAGTACCACCGGTGATTTTCAACGAGTTGTTAGTTACAACCAGGCCCAATTTCCTGCAAAAACTGGCCGGGCAGGCCGAGCTGGGACCGGCGGAGCGCGATCGGTTGCGCGCTCAAATAATCCGTCAGTGTTTAGAAGATAATAAAACCAGAGGAGGGAAATAAATGTTAGACAGGTTTACTGAACGGGCGAGAAAAGTACTGGCACTGGCCCATCAGGAAGCGATGCGGCTGGGTCATAATTACATCGGTACGGAACATCTGCTGCTTGGACTTATCCATGAAGGCGAAGGGGTAGCGGCGCGGGCATTAGCGTCGCTGAATATCAGCCTGCAGACAGTGCGGGCCCAAGTCGAAGCCATGATCGGCCGTGGCGAAGGTCCGCAAGAACAAATCGGCTACACGCCCCGGGCTAAACGAGTACTGGAATTAGCGGTGCAGGAAGCCGCCGCGTTGGGTCATAATTACATCGGCACCGAACATATCCTGCTGGGCCTTATCCGCGAAGGGGAGGGCGTGGCAGCCCAAGTACTCAGTAGCCTTGGCGCTAATATTAATGTTGTCCGGCAGCGGGTAATCGAGCTTTTGGGTGGCTTTGCCATGTCCGGTCCGATGCCGACGGGGCACGGCGCAGCAATGGCCGGCGGCAATACCCATACGCCACTTCTTAACGAATATGGCCGCGACCTCAATAAACTAGCCCAGGAAGGCAAAATTGACCCGGTTGTCGGCCGGGAAACCGAAATTGAACGCGTTATTCAGGTGCTTAGCCGGCGCACCAAGAACAACCCGGTGCTAATCGGCGAGCCGGGCGTGGGCAAGACGGCCATCGCCGAAGGCTTGGCGCAGAGAATCGTTGAAGGCAAAGTGCCGGAAACGCTGCGCGGTAAACGGGTAGTGTCTCTTAATATGGGCTCGCTGGTGGCCGGTTCCAAATATCGTGGTGAATTCGAAGAGCGCCTGAAAAAAATCATGGACGAGATTCGCCAGGCCGGCAACGTTATTCTCTTCATTGATGAAATCCATACCCTTATTGGCGCCGGCGCTGCCGAAGGGGCGATCGATGCCGCCAACATCCTCAAACCGGCTCTGGCGCGCGGTGAGCTACAGACTATTGGCGCCACCACTTTGGACGAATACAAAAAGCATATTGAAAAGGACGCCGCTCTGGAACGGCGCTTCCAGCCAATCATGGTAGGCGAACCGTCGGTCGAGGAAGCTATCGAAATCCTCCGCGGCCTGCGTGACCGCTATGAGGCTTTCCATAAAGCGCAGATTACCGACGAGGCCATTGTTGCCGCCGTAAAATTGTCGCACCGCTACATCACTGACCGGTTCCTTCCTGATAAGGCTATCGACCTCATGGATGAAGCGGCGTCAAGGGTACGGCTGCGCGCGGTGTCGCTGCCGCCTGATGTGAAAGACCTTGAGAAGAAACTGGAAAAACTGTTGGCGGAAAAACAGGCGGCTATTACCGCCCAGGAGTTTGAAGAAGCAGCCCGGATTAAGCGGGAAGAAGATCAAATCCGGCAGGAACTGGAAAAAAGGCAGAAGGACTGGAAACAGCGCGGCAGCGGCCAGGTGATCGTGACTGAAGAGGACATTGCCGAAATTGTTGCCAAGTGGACCGGCATTCCGGTGAAAAAACTGGCCGAGGAAGAATCGGAGCGGCTGCTTAAGCTAGAGGAAATTCTGCACCAGCGGGTTATCGGCCAGGATGATGCGGTCAAGGCAGTGGCCAGAGCTATCAGGCGAGCCCGTGCCGGACTTAAGGACCCCAAACGGCCGATTGGCTCCTTCCTGTTCCTGGGCCCGACAGGCGTCGGCAAGACAGAGCTGGCCCGCGCCCTGGCGGAAGCGTTATTTGGTAAGGAAGAGGCCATGATCCGCTTTGATATGTCGGAATACATGGAAAAGCACACGGTGTCGCGGCTAATTGGCGCGCCTCCCGGCTATGTCGGCTATGAAGAAGGCGGTCAGCTGACTGACGCCGTCCGCCGCCACCCCTATTCCGTTATCTTGCTGGATGAGATTGAGAAGGCGCACTACGATGTCTTCAATATTCTGCTGCAAGTCCTGGAAGACGGGCGCCTGACGGATGGCCAGGGACGGACCGTTGATTTTCGCAATACGGTCATAATTATGACCTCCAACGTCGGTGCTTCCCACCTGCGCAAAGACACTGCCGCCCTTGGCTTTTTGGCCGATAAAGAACAAGATAATGCACAGGCAGCCAAGACACGGGTGATGGAAGAAGTAAAACGCACCTTCCGGCCCGAGTTTATCAACCGCATTGACGAAATTATCGTTTTCAACAGCCTAACCGATGACGATCTGAAGCAAATCGTCGAGCTTATGCTGGCAAATGTAGCCAAACGCTTGGCTGATACCGATCTTAAGTTGGAAGTGACCGACCGAGCCAAAGCTGAACTGATCAAAGAAGGGCGCGACTATGTTTATGGCGCGCGGCCGCTCAGGCGGGCGATCCAGAAGATGGTCGAGGATGAAATTGCCGAACTAATGCTGCGCCGCGACATCACGAGCGGTGACACGGTAGTTGTGGACGCCGATGAAAATGGCAAACTAACCTTTACTAAAAAAAATAGTTAGCAGGAAATAAAGCCGACAAAAGCGAAAAAAGCACTCACTCATGTGAGTGCTTTTTCGCTTTGGGTGCGCCCTGTCGCCCTTTGCGTTTTACCTTAAAAAGCGGTGACTTCAAGATGGAAAGTATGGGAACACAGAGGACGCAGAGGGGATTTGTTTTTAACATGCACGCGATAAAATCGTACCTCTGTGTTCTTGGCGGTTAAATATAGTTTTTTATTGTCTGTAGCGCCAATTTATTGGCATGAATATCTTTGCGGTTTTGTTAAAGATGTGCGCTAGTGCTTTTATTCTGGAAGGAGCAGCAGACTTTGTCCAAAATGAAAGTTATGTTTATCTGTCAGGAATGCGGTTATGATTCGCCCAAATGGCTAGGGCGCTGTCCTGGCTGCGGCGCCTGGAACACGCTGGTCGAGGAATTGGCAGTCAAGCCGGCGGCCAAAATAAAATATGTAACACCCAGTAAACCCCGCCCTATTACGGAAGTGGATGCTACGGCGGTGCCGCGTTTTAGCAGCGGCCTAGCCGAATTCGACCGGGTATTGGGCGGCGGCATTGTGCCAGGGGCGCTCATTTTGATAGGGGGCGATCCGGGGATTGGCAAGTCTACCTTGCTGCTGCAAGTGGCCGCCGGGGTGGGCCGGCGGCAGGGCCGAGTGCTGTACGTGTCCGGCGAGGAATCGGCCGCCCAGACGCGGATGCGGGCTGAGCGGCTCGGTAGTTTGCAGGATAACCTCTATATTATGACTGAAACCAACCTGGACGCAATTGCGGCAGCGGCGGCCAACATGAAGCCGGCGCTGGTGGTAATTGATTCCATTCAAACAATGTACAGCCCGGAGCTTGCGGCGGCGCCGGGCAGCGTAAGCCAGGTGCGCGAATCGACAGGCAAGCTGCTGAGGTTGGCTAAGGAGACCAGCATCCCCATTGCCGTCATTGGCCATGTGACGAAAGAAGGCAATATCGCCGGCCCCCGGCTGTTAGAACATATGGTAGACGTAGTCCTTTATTTTGAAGGGGAGCGCAGTTATGCGTTTCGCGTGCTCAGGGCCATGAAAAATCGCTTTGGTTCGACGAGCGAGAGCGGCATTTTTTCCATGGAAGAAACTGGACTGAGCGAAGTCGCCAGCCCTTCCAAATTGCTCTTGTCCGAGCGGCCCCGCGAGGTGCCAGGGTCGGTGGTAATGGCTTGCATGGAAGGAATGCGGCCGCTTTTGATTGAAGTGCAAGCCTTGGTCAGCACCACTTGTTTCGGCATGCCCCGCCGCATGGCGGTTGGCTTTGATTACAACCGCCTCATCTTGTTGCTCGCCGTCCTGGAAAAGCGAGTAGGGCTGATGCTGGGCAACCAGGACGCTTATGTCAACGCGGTTGGCGGCATCCGGGTGACTGAGCCGGCCGCCGATCTGGCCGTGGCGCTGGCAATTGCGTCCAGTTTTCGCAATGTTGCGGTTGCAGACAATGCCGTCGTCGTGGGCGAAGTGGGACTAACAGGGGAAGTGCGGATGGTCTCACGGCTTGACGAGCGGATCAGCGAGGCCGCTACCATGGGGTTTAGGCGGATTATCGTGCCGCGCGGCAATGTGAGCGGCGTGAAGGGCAAGCAGCGGGGGCTTGAAATAATCGGCGTGAGTAGCGTGGAAGAGGCAATGGAGGCAGTATTTTTATGATAAAAGGACAGGAACGCATATGGGATGGTCGGTTTATCCGGGCCATCCGGACGCTGGCGCCCGGTACGCCGCTACGGGAAGGACTGGAGAATGTCTTGCGGGCTAAAATGGGGGCGCTGGTTGTCATTGGCGATTCGCCAGCCGTTATGGAATTGGTGGACGGCGGTTTTTCCTTAAACTGTGATTTCACCCCGTCTGGGTTTTACGAACTGGCTAAAATGGATGGGGCCATTGTCCTATCCCATGATGCCAAACGCATCCTCTACGCCAACGCCCAGCTTGTACCTGACGCCACTATGCCCACCACGGAAACAGGAACGCGCCACCGCACCGCCGAAAGGGTAGCCCGGCAGACAGGGGCGCTGGTTATTGCCATTTCCCAGCGGCGCCATATCATTACCCTGTATCTTGACAATCTGCGCTATATTCTCAAAGACATTTCGGTCATCCTCAGCCGGGCAAACCAGGCCCTGCAGACGCTAGAGAAGTACCGGCGCGTTCTTAACCGCAGTCTCACGACCCTCAGCGCTTTGGAGTTTGAGGATTTAGTAACGCTTACCGACGTTGCCGCAGCCATTATCCGGGCCGAGCAAGTGAGCCGCATTGCCCGGGAAATAGAGCGGCATGTCATCGAACTTGGCAGCGAAGGCCGCTTGGTCAGCATGCAGATGGAAGAGCTTATGACCGAAGAAGACGAGGAGCAACTGCTCATCAAGGACTACTGCACAAGTGCTGACCCCAAGGTGCAGGAACAGGTGCGGGAACAATTGGCCGCGTTGCCGGAAGAAAATCTGGATGCCCTTGCCGTTAGCCGGCTTCTCGGCTATGGCGTTACCGCCAATGCCCTCGATGTACCGGTGGTGCCGCGGGGCTACCGCGTGCTCCGGCGCATCCCCCGACTGCCTATGCTGGTCGTAGAAAACTTGGTAGCTCATTTTAAGACATTACACCGCATTTACAATGCTACTATCGCCGAACTGGACGAAGTGGAAGGTATCGGCGAAGTGCGCGCCAAAACAATAAAAGACGGTCTCAAACGGGTACGCGAACAAGCCCTGCTGGACCGTCATGGTTGATTTTGGGTCTGTGTAATTGCGATATAACCCCTTGCATCCTCTTAGGGTGCAAGGGGTTTTTTAGTTAGCGGATTTTTTCGCTACCAACGACCAAATAACGCGAAATTAAATCATATATTTTTATCGGCCACAATACCCATATTAACGGGTAAAATTGCAGCAATTTGGTGGAGGGGGATAAATGAATAAGTTCTTTTCGCTAAAAATTCGGCGGCGTCAGCTCTATTTCGGCGTGGCCGCATTACTGCTCTGTCTCTATCTTGGCATATTGGGGCTGGAATATACAATCGATGAACGGGAGCTTGCCGCCATCCCCAACCAGCCTACTACTGCTCCGACAGGTACGGTTAGTATTATTATAAAAGTGCCAGAGCGCATTTTGGAAGTATATAACGACGGACAGCTTTACAAAAAATACCGTGTTGCGGTCGGAAAAAGCAAAACACCTACTCCCGTGGGGGAATGGAAAGTCGTATGGAAAGATTATAACTGGGGATCGGGGTTTGGCACGCGCTGGATGGGATTAAACGTACCCTGGGGAGTTTACGGCATCCACGGTACCAATAACCCGTGGTCGATCGGCCGGTTTGCCAGCCACGGCTGTATTCGCATGCGCAATAAAGATGTGGAAGAACTGTTTGAGTGGGTACCAATCGGGACGGAGGTAAAAATCGTCGGGCCCAAGGTAAAAGTGCAACGGACCCTGAAAAAACAAATGACCGGCGCCGATGTCGTCATGTTGCAAGTAAAACTAAAGGAGTTAGGCTATCTTAAGGCGCGGGCCGACGGCATATTTGGCGCCGTAACGGAGGAGGCGGTGCGTGCTTTCCAGGCTGACAAAGGTCTGGAGGTTAACGGCGTCGTTAATAGGCAAATGCTTGATCTCTTAGGTATCTAGCCTGTTGTGGCCGGTATATCGATTATGAAAGGAGTTATTGACATGAAATACGCGCGTTCCTTGTTTTGGAGTTTGTTGGTTATCGCGGGTATCGTAAGCATGGCCATGGCGCATGATACTTTTCTGGGCACGGCGAAAGCAATAACAAAAGTGCCGACAACACACAAGGTGACGGTGCTTACCTTTGACGACGGGCCGCACCCGCACACTACCTTGCAGCTTTTAGCAGTGCTTAAGGCCAAGCAGGTAAAGGCTACTTTTTTTGTTTTAGGCTCTCAGGCGGAGAAATATCCCGGGCTATTGGCCGAGATCGCGGCGAATGGCCATGAAATCGAAAGTCACGGCTATACACACCACTTTTTAAATAAGTTATCGCAAGGGGAACTTGCGAAAGAAATAGAAAAAACCGAAAAGGCGATTGGTGCCGTAGCGCCTAAGCCTACGCTTATTCGCCCTCCCGGCGGCGGCTATAATGACCGCGTAGTCGCTGAACTAAGTAAGCGCGGCTATACAACCATACTATGGACAATCGACCCACGTGACTGGTGTGCACAGAGCGCCGATCAAATTATTGGCGCGGTCATAAGAAAAATTGAGCCGGGCAGTATTGTGCTTTTGCATGAAGGCGCCTGCGCCCGGTATACACCGGAAGCGCTAGGAGTTATCATCGACCGGCTGCAAGAAAGAGGGTATACTTTCATAACCGTAAGCGAACTATTACAATACTACGAAATCCGTCATTGATAATTATGCATTGATTTATAGCTTCATTTTTGTTGAGGACTGTCCATGTTTTATCGATAATATAGGACAACTCGCTGCTAAAGTTACTGTTAAATAATTACCTGCCCCGTTGCCGTGGTTTTGGTTGGTCGATATTTATATCTTCAATAAACCGGGCGTAGGCCCGGTCTTCTTCTACTTTGACAACGCGGTAGCGTTTGTTATCTTCCGATATCAGTTCGTCGCCGACGCTCACGACGAGCGGGACACGCATGAGTACGGCGCCGGTGGTTTCCTCCACGATGGTATAATAGTCATAAATTTTTTGCGGCGGCTGTTCCGGTTTTTGCTGTACCGAAAGAATATGAAGGGGAAGATAGGACAAAAGGATCCATAGGAGGAGTCCGCCTATGGCCAACGTGCCCAAGATAAGGCAGAAACGGCGGTGGCGAACCATAGAGCGTAGCCTCCCTTAGCGTTTGCGTTTGCGCCGAAACCAAAGCAGGTCTTGAAACTCTCTGGCCTTAAACTGCGCCAGCTTGCTTTTCGCTTCTTGCCAACTGCCGGTGCTGAGGAAGAGGAAGGCGCCGGCGCCGGCAATTAAGGCGCCGGCGATGACGAGAATATCGCGACCGATACTGGCAGTGGGTTGAACATAATGCGCTGGGCCGGCGCCGTCCGGCGCCGCCGGAGCGACGCCGACGGCTTGCTGGTTGCCGTTAAGGATAGCGGGCACAATGTCGGCAAATAAGGCGGCGCTGCGTTCGGCTGCGTCGCGGGAATTGTACTGAGTGCCAATTTCAATCAGCATAGCCCGGGGACTGAGATCCTGGTTATAGTTGCCATGGGCAATAAAGATGCCCCGGATAAGTCCACTGTATTTGGCATCGGCGGCGGCTTTAATCTGGCGGGCAAAGGCCATAGTTGTTTCCCTATTCTGGTTTTGCCGGCCAACGACTAACAAAATCTTGGTGGCGGGTGCGCCGGCAA
This sequence comes from Thermosinus carboxydivorans Nor1, assembly GCF_000169155.1. Classification (NCBI taxonomy): domain Bacteria; kingdom Bacillati; phylum Bacillota; class Negativicutes; order Selenomonadales; family Sporomusaceae; genus Thermosinus; species Thermosinus carboxydivorans. The sequence goes on along the minus strand of NZ_AAWL01000025.1, from coordinate 18,284 downwards.
TCGTAGTATTATAGATGTTTTGCGGTGCACTGTCGCGGTGAATATCAAACAGGGCCACCGGTTTGCGTTCCAGCAATTTCATCACTGTTCGGCGTGAGCGCTGATAGGCGTTAGCGTCATGCGGTTCATGGAGGGTTTTGTTGTGATCGGTGGCAAAACCCAGTTCTTCCAGTCGTTTGGCGAGACTGTCGCCAACAAGCATAACACCGCCATTTCCCGGTTCGGTTGCTTTGCCGTCGGACGGGATATAGGATTCGTCGGTATGGGTATGGTAAATGGCGATAAGCGGTGGTTGGGCTGGCGCAGCGGGAGCTTGCACCGGGATGGCGTCAAATTCGCTTTGGCTGTACGTCTCATCGCGTACATAGCGGGCCTTGGCCAGTGTTCCTTCCACGGCTGTTATTTCGTAAACCCGGTCGTTCTCGTCGATAAACTCATCGCCAGGGTGGACTGCGAGCCCAGTTTGAAAGATGACACCACCCTTCTCATCAACGATCGTCATGTATCCGGAGACCAGCTCAGCTGTGTCATAAGGGCTGCCGGCGGCCCGTCCCGGCGGCAGAGCGGTTGCCATGGACAGCAGCAGGAGAACGAAGACGTAGATACAGCGCATAAGTACACCTCTTCTGCTAACATTATTTGTATCATTTCCGCCGGTGATTTCCTTTATGTAAAAGCGCAACTGAAAAAGCGCAACCGGATGGCCGGTTGCGCTTTTAAAACGGCAAGGGGTTAGTTGGGGAGAAGAAATTATCTGTCAGGATAGGTGGTAGGCGCCAAGGGTGGTGAGATTGCTGCGTTCCTGGCGCATGATGTCATGAAGGTTGAGCCCGGTGAGGTTGCACAGGGCGGCCAGATAGAACAGGCTGTGCCCCAGTTCTTTGGCGATTATTTCACGGCAGGCGGCGCAGGGCTCTCCGGAAAGGTGCGACGACATAAACTGGCGGAGTTCACTGTATGTTGCGTCTGGGGGGATTTGCGGGCGCGATGCCTGGACGGTTACGCAGCCACACTCGGTGACGGCTTTGGCCATAGCCCGGTTAACCCGGGCGGTTGCCTCTTGGTACTTGGTCAACACGTCTAAAATGCTCCGGTGGCGAATAAGGTATTGATCTACAGCGGCTTGGAAGTCCAGACAACATTTGTCATGCATGGCACAGCACCTCTCACTTTGGCGGTTCGATCCCAGGGCGGTTGCTTGAGAATGCATTCGCTTGAACGCGCTAACTTTTGAGTTAATTATATAAGGCGCTCTCCGGCATTGTCAACGCCTGCAGGTGGAAAAGTTGGATTGACAATGACAGGACGGTGTGGTAAACTAATAAAATTTGAAAATTGATAGGCCTTATGGTATACTAAATATAGGCAGGGGGGGGTATACATGGTTGCCGTCGGTGACAAGGTCGTTTATCCCATGCATGGCGCCGGTATCGTTGAAGCGCTGGAGGAGCATGAAGTCTTGGGGAAAAAACAATATTACTATGTGCTGACCATGTTTTACGGTGGCATGCGTGTCATGATTCCACAGGACCAAGTCGGCCAAAGCGGTCTGCGCGCTGTTGTCGGCGAGACGGAGATTGCGCAGGTAAAGGAAGTTCTTAGCGCTTCGCCTGAGCAGGATACGGGCAACTGGAACCGGCGTATTAACAATAGTTTGACGAAAATCAAAAGCGGCAGCATCTTGGAAGTGGCGGAAGTGGTGCGCAATCTGATGAAGCAAGAGGTAACCAGGCGCCTTTCCACCGGTGAGCGGCGGCTGCTCGACACCGCGAAACAAATCTTGATTAGCGAGTTGGTTTTGGCCTGTGACAAGGATGTCGACAGCGTTGAAGGCTGGGTGACGGACTGGTGCAAAAAAATAGCGCCAAACAGGTAAACTTTTAAGGTATTTTTCTCTAAATACTGGATAGACTAAAAGGGAAGGATTTCCACATTTTGGCTTTTGGGTGATCAATCTCTTGTGGGAAAGCGGAATGTATTTTATAATATAACAATATGGGAGGAGGTGAAGTTTTTTTGCTTGATAAAACGCTCCGTTTTGTAATCACCGTACTGGCGGCCATTGGCGGTCTGATGATGACCGACCGGATCATACCACTCCTGGCATCTGTGGTTAGTCCCGAATTTCTGCGCGTCGGTGTGTTTGGTATTACCATGGCTACCATGATGTCTTTCCTGTTCGGTGGGCTGATTGGCGGTGCGGTTGGTTTTTTGGTGGCGCCGCTATTGATTAAACATTTGTGGCAATTTACTTACTGGGTAGAAGCCAGGCTTAATAAAATGCCCGTCTATGACGTACTGGCAGGCGCGTTAGGTCTCGCTGTTGGACTTATAATTTCTAATCTTTTGGGTTCCGCCTTTCTCCCGATTCCGATTATTGGCACCTACGTTCCCGGGGTGCTTAGCATTATTCTGGGTTATCTTGGCATAAATGTGGCGATTCGCAAACGCGATGAACTGGTTGCCCTGTTTGCCTCCCTGCCGCGCATGGGCAAAGATCGGCAGAAGGAAAAGGGCGCCAACATTTCCCAGTATAAGATTCTCGATACCAGTGTTATTATTGACGGCCGCATTGCCGATATCTGCAAAAGCGGTTTTATTGAAGGTACGCTGGTTATTCCCGGCTTTGTGCTGGAAGAGTTGCAGCACATTGCCGATTCTTCCGATCTGCTTAAGCGTAATCGCGGCCGTCGTGGTCTTGATATTCTCAACCGTATTCAGAAAGAACTTGGCATGTATGTTCAGATCGACAACCGCGACTTTGACGATATTACCGAGGTGGACTCCAAACTGGTAAAACTGGGTCAGCTTCTTAAGGCCAAGATCATCACCAATGATTACAACCTTAACAAGGTCGCCGAACTCCAGGGCGTACCTGTCCTCAACATCAACGAACTGTCCAACGCCGTGAAACCGGTGGTCCTTCCCGGCGAGGAGATGGTCGTTCATGTGGTCAAAGACGGCAAGGAAGTCGGTCAAGGCGTTGCCTATTTGGACGACGGAACCATGATCGTTGTTGATGGCGGTAAGCGCCATATTGGTGAAACCATCGGCGTTTTGGTAACTTCGGTGTTGCAGACTGCCGCCGGCCGGATGATTTTTGCTAAACCAAAGGCGTTATAAGGTCCGATATCAGCCCTCAAGCGCGGTGGCCGCTTCAGGGCGTTTCTTTTGCCATTTTCCGTTTGCTACTTTCCGTTTCCCACTTTCCACCTTTTACTTTCCAATTTCCATATAGAGAGGTCGTAGAGCATGGTAACAGCAATTATTGCCGCCGCCGGGCAGGGGCGGCGCATGGGCGCCGGGAGCAACAAAGTGCTATTGACTCTGGCCGGCGTTCCGCTTGTGGTCCGCACCATCCGCCAATTGGCCGCTTGTCCGCAGATTGACGAAATCATTGTTGTCAGCGGGCCGGAGGAAATGGCAGAAATGCGCTCTTTGGTTTCCGCCATGGCCTTGGCCCCCAAATGTCAGGTTGTCGCCGGCGGCAGTGAACGCCAGTATTCAGTGGCCAATGCTCTCACTGCCGTTTCCGGCAAGGCGGAAATTATTGTTGTGCATGACGGCGCCCGGCCACTGGTAGACCAAACGGCAATTGAAAATGTTATCGCCGCCGCCCGAGGGTACGGCGCCGCTGTAGTAGCCGTACCGGTCAAAGATACGATTAAAGTGGCTGATGATAACGGTTTTGTGGTTACTACCCCTGACCGGAAGACACTGTGGGCTATTCAGACGCCGCAGGCCTTTCGGGCCGCCATTCTGCGCCAGGCTTACGCCCTGGCGGCGGCGGAAGGTTTTCTGGGAACCGACGACGCTTCCTTGGTGGAACGGATGGGGATGCCGGTAAAACTGGTGCCAGGCAGTTACCGCAATTTGAAAATCACGACGCCGGAAGACATGGTGATTGCCGCGGCGTTACTGGGAGAGGGGAAAGGTATGCGGGTAGGCATTGGTTATGATGTGCATCGTTTGGTGGTAGGCCGTAAACTTATTTTAGGCGGGGTAGAGATCCCGTACGAATATGGTCTTGAAGGCCATTCGGACGCCGACGTGCTATTGCACGCCATTAAAGATGCCCTGCTGGGGGCGGCGGCTCTTGGGGACATTGGGCGGCATTTTCCCGATACCGACCCGCGGTACAAAGGGGCTTCCAGCCTAAAACTTCTGGCGCGCGTCAAGGAAATACTCGCTGAGAACGGGTATGAGACGGGTAATGTCGACGCCACTGTCATTGCCCAAAAACCTAAGCTGGCGCCCTACATCGCCCAAATGAACGCCAACATTGCCCGAGTGCTGGGCATAGATGTCGACCGGGTTAATGTCAAAGCGACCACTACTGAAGGACTAGGGTTTGCCGGCCGCGGTGAAGGCATTGCGGCCCAGGCGGTCGCCACCGTTGTCCGTCGATAATGTTCGGTGCATAAAAGGAGCGAGCGTCCGCATATTATAAGTAATAACTTTCTGCGCTTTTTCGGAGGTGGCTTGCGGTGCGCCGCTTACTCTGCTTATTATTATGTCTGTTGATGCTTCTCGTCTGGCCTGGCGTGGCCAGCGCCGCCGATTTTAAGATTAACATAGGTATTTCCCGCCAGGACGACGGTACTACCTGCGGCGAACTGTTTGTCAACGACCGCGTGGTGTGGCGGATTGCCGTGCTGGCTGACGGCGCCAAACCGGTGACACGCGGCGCTGCGGGTTTACTACCTGGATTGCGCCCGATATTGTGAACGGTATGTTTGTAATTAAAATCAGCAGTGAATAATGGTGCGGCACTTGGCCTTCCGGCCAAGTGCCGTTTTACAGTCCGCGGCGGCGTGCGGCCTATCCTTGCGAAAAAAGCTGGAATGATTTACAATAACATGGAAAAGACAGACGAACTGGCTGCTTTAGGTTCGATTTTATTGGAGGGATATAAATGTCTAAGCGGGAACTGCGCGTGCGGTTCGCTCCCAGTCCTACCGTCCCTTTCATATCGGCGGAGCCCGGTCGGCCTTGTTTAACTGGCTGCTGGCGAAAAAGCACGGCGGCAAAATGATACTGCGGATTGAGGACACCGACCTGGAACGTTCCAGCAAGGAGTCGGAAGAAAACATTAAAGAAGCGCTGCGGTGGCTGGGCATCCAGTGGGATGAAGGCGTCGACGTCGGCGGTCCTTATGGCCCATACCGTCAGACCGAGCGGCTGGATATTTACCGTCAGTATACCGACAAGTTGATCGCCGAGGGGAAAGCCTATTTATGTTATTGCACCGACGAAGAATTGGAGGCCCAGCGGCAGGCCCAGTTGGCGCGGGGCGAGACGCCGCGGTACAGTGGGCGCTGCGCTGGTCTGACCGAGGAGGAGCGCCGGCGTATGGCCGCCGAAGGTCGCAAAGCGGCGGTGCGGTTTCGTGTGCCGGAAAACCAGCAGATTGTCTTCAAGGACTTGGTGCGTGGCGTAGTTACGTTTGATTCTAACGGCATCGGCGATTTCGTCATTGTCAAGTCTGACGGCATTCCAGTATACAATTATGCGGTGGTCATTGATGATGCCTTGATGCGCATTACCCATGTCATTCGGGCCGAAGAACACCTTTCCAATACGCCGCGGCAAGTGCTGCTGTACCAGGCGCTGGGATTTGAGCTGCCTGAATTTGGGCATATTTCGCTTATCTTAGGCAAGGACCGGACGAAAATGAGCAAACGGCATGGCGCTACGTCGGTAGAGCAATATCGGCAGCTTGGCTATTTGCCGGAGGGACTGGTTAATTTCCTCGCTCTCCTGGGATGGTCGCCGGCTAATGAGCGGGAGTTTTTACCATTGATGAACTAGTGCGGGAATTCAGTATGGACCGGGTAGCCAAGAATCCGGCCGTCTTTGACTTGGACAAGTTGAACTATATTAACGCCCATTATATTCGCCGTGCCGACCCGGCCCTTGTTACCGAATTAGCTTTGCCTCACTTACAGGCAGCCGGCTATGTGCAGGAGCCGGGTGACGCCGGAAAAGCGGGCCTGGCTGGTCCAGGTGGTGGCCGCCGTTCAGGATTATATCAGTTATGCGGCTCAAGTTGTCGACCATGTGGATATTTTCTTTAAGGATGAAGTGGAATTTGAAAGCGACGAAGCGCGGCAAGTGCTGACTGACCCCGATATCCCGCAGGTAATGGCGGCATTTAAGAGCAAGTTGGCCGCCCTGCAGGTGGTGGTCGCTCCGGCCGTGCAAGCCGTGCTGAAAGGTATCACGAAAGAGCTAAAAGTGGGCGGCAAAAAAGTGTACATGCCGATTCGTGTCGCCCTTACCGGCCGGACGCACGGTCTCGACCTGGACAAGTTCATTGCCATCATCGGCAAGGAACGGACGCTGGTCCGGCTACAGCAGACCTTAGCCAAAATCGGGCTCTAACCTCCTCTGATTGACAGTTGCCTAACGGCTGTGTATAATGAAATCACCAACCGCAGAAAACTTATCATAATACTCGGAAATGTTATGACCGGGAGAAGTAGACGCAGGTCCACCCCGCCAGAGAGGCGCCGCCATTGGCTGCGAGCGGTGCTGGGGCAGGAGCGTCGAAATGCGCCCGTGAACTGGACGGCGGAAACTTAAAGTATGCCGTCTCGGCCGCAGCCGTTATTTTGTGGAAAGTGGGGTGCGAGCGACTCGTACCCAAGCAGAGTGGAACCACGGACCACCGTCTCTGTGAGATGGTGGTCTTTTTATTTTGGCAATTAGTTTGGAGGAGGAGAATAATGTTTGAACGCTTAAAAAAGGATATTCAGGTTGTCTTTGAACGCGACCCGGCGGCCAAAAGCGTTCTGGAAGTGCTGTTATGCTATCCGGGACTACATGCCATTTGGCTGCACCGCATTGCTCACCGCCTTTACAAGCGGGGGTGGATCGTACTGCCCCGCCTGATTTCCAATTTTGCCCGCTTTCTCACGGGTATTGAAATCCATCCGGGAGCCAAAATAGGGGAAGGTTTGTTTATTGATCATGGCGCCGGCGTGGTGATCGGGGAAACGGCCGAGATTGGCCGCAATGTAACGCTTTATCAGGGGGTGACGCTCGGCGGTACAGGCAAGGAAAAAGGCAAGCGTCATCCTACTATCGGCGACAATGTCGTTGTGGCCAGCGGCGCTAAAGTACTCGGGTCGTTTAAGGTCGGCGACAATTCCAAGATTGGCGCTGGTTCGGTTGTGCTCAAGGAAGTGCCGCCCAACTCTACGGTGGTAGGCATCCCGGGGCGTGTTGTCGTCAAAGACGGCAAGCGGATTGACGATATCGACCTGGAACACAACAATCTGCCCGACCCGGTGGCCGAGATGTTAAATTGCATGCAGCGGAAGATCGAAAAGCTGGAGGCGCGTATTGCCCAACTGGAAGAGGAGTTGAACAAACATGGCGCTAAGAGTGTATAATACCTTGACCAAACAAAAAGAAGAATTTGTTCCGCGGGAGCCTGGCAAGGTAAAAATGTATGTCTGCGGCGTGACGCCGTACAACCACCCCCATATTGGCAACGCCAGGCCGTTTATTACCTGGGACGTTATTCGCCGCTATCTTGAACATCGCGGTTTTGCCGTTTTTCATGTCCAGAACTTTACCGACATCGATGATAAAATTATTAATACTGCCAACCAGGAGGGTGTGACTTGGGACACTATCGCTAACCGGTATATTGCTGCCTATTTTGAAGTAATGGATAAACTTAACGTCCGCCGGGCCCATGTCTATCCCCGCGTATCCGACCACATTGGGGACATTATTGCTATCGTCCAGCGGCTTATCGACAAGGGCTACGCTTATACCGTGGGCGGCGATGTCTATTACAGTGTGGAAAAGTTTGCTCCCTATGGCCAGTTGAGCGGCCGCAGCCTGGAGGACATGAAGGCCGGCGCCCGTATTGACGTCGATGAACGCAAGCGCCACCCGATGGACTTCGCCTTATGGAAAAGCGCCAAACCGGGCGAGCCGGCCTGGGACAGTCCATGGGGGCCGGGGCGGCCGGGTTGGCATATTGAATGCAGCGCTATGGCGCTGAAATATCTAGGCAACGGTTTTGACTTCCATGGTGGCGGCAGTGACCTTATCTTTCCCCACCATGAAAACGAAATTGCCCAGTCGGAAGCGTATACGGGCGAGGCACCGTTCGTGCGCTATTGGCTGCACAACGGCTTTATTACCGTCAACGAGGAAAAAATGAGCAAATCGCTCGGCAACTTCTTCCTCGTCAAAGACATTCTGGCTCATTACCCGCCCGAGGTGCTCAGGTTTTTCATCCTGTCTACCCATTACCGCAGTCCGCTGGACTTCAGCGATGAGCGGCTGGCGGAAGCCGGGCGCAGCCTGGAGCGTCTGCGCACGGCCGTGCACAACATCCGCCAGTTAGAGAAGCTGCCCGGCGGTGCCGGCGGTGAACAAGCCGACACTGTCCGCCGGGCGGCTGCCCAGGCGAAAGCCGAGTTTTACGCGGCCATGGACGATGATTTCAACACCGCTTTGGGCGATTAGCGTCATGTTCAGCTTGGCGAAAGAGATCAATATTTATTACAGTCAGGTGGTGGCCCGGAAAGGCGGTGCTCGATGCCCCAGGCCTTGGCCGAAATGCGCGACGCTTATTTCATGATGGCCGATATTTTGGGAATATTAGTAAAGGAACGGGCCGGCCTGCTGGAAGGCGATTGCGAACTTGTCGCCGGGCTGATGGATATCATTATCGCTGTCCGTCAGGAAGCACGACAGCGCAAGGATTGGGCCACCAGCGGATGGCATTCGCAGCCGCCTGGCCGAATTAGGCATTATTCTGGAAGATTCGCCGCAAGGCGTAAGGTGGAAACGGCGTTGAAATTTGACCACTTTCAGCTATTAATGGGAAAAATGCTGAAACAGGCGGCCGCTGCCCCTGCTGACAGTTTCGCGGTGGAGCCCGAGCGGCTCCACCCGGCTTGTTCTTGCTTACATCGGTGATGCTGTCTTTAACCCTTTATGTGCGTACCCGTCTATTGGCCTATGAACAACAGAAAGTCCGTGTACTGCACAACTATGACGCCAAGATGGTATCGGCCGTAATGCAGGCAGTGGCGGTCAAGGAGCTTGCGGGAGAACTCAGCGAAGCCGAACAGGACCTCGTGCGGCGGGGGCGTAACGCTAGTAAGGCAGCGCCGCGCAGCGCTTCGGTTGGCGAATACCGCCACAGCACCGGGTTTGAGACCCTGCTTGGCTATCTGTTGCTCAGTAAGCAGCATGAACGCCTGTATGAGATTATGGATAAGGCATTTGTCATTATTTCCCGGAAATTATTGAAATGTGATGAAGAATGTGGTGAGGAGAAGAATGAAGGTAAAACTGATTAACCACACGCCCGAGCCTGAACGGGCGGTAGCGATGGCGGCAAGACTGTGTTACTCACCGGTAGGGGCGGCCCAACTGGCAGAAACCATGTCGGACGAGCAGATTCAGCGACTGGTGGCCAAGATTATCAGCCTAGGCCATCTGTCAACCCTGGAACATGTTACATTTACCTTCGCCATTGAAGGGGTTTCCCGGGTGCTGACCCATCAACTGGTGCGCCACCGCATTGCCTCTTATTCCCAACAGTCGCAGCGGTATGTAAAGGAACATGATTTTGAATACATCCTACCGCCGACGATCAGCGCTAATCCGGCGGCTAAGGAGAAATTTGCGGCGTTGATGGAGACAATTCGTGGTGTTTATGATGAACTGGTGGCGCTGGGAGTGCACCAGGAAGACGCGCGGTATGTTCTGCCAAATGCAACGGAAACCAAAATTGTCGTGACAATGAATGCCCGGTCACTGCTGCATTTCTTCCAGCTCCGGTGTTGCAGCCGCGCCCAGTGGGAAATCCGGCGCCTGGCAGAAGCCATGCTGGCCGAGGTGCGGCAAGTGGCGCCGCTGCTCTTTGCTAAAGCCGGGCCGACGTGCGTCACCGCTGGCTACTGCAGTGAGGGCGAAATGTCTTGCGGCAGGCTGGGACGGCTTACGCAAAAAGACCGGGAATAATCCCGGTTTTTCTGTTACATAAAAGTAACTAACGGCAAAGATATTAGTTTTTAACGCGGTAAGCGGAAAGTGGTAAGCGGCTACGCTTTTTTACATAACAAACGGAATTTACGGTTATACTAAAAGGCCGCCTGATTAGCGGCGGAAGGAGGAATACGGGTGAACGAAGATATTATTGCCGGGCGGAACGTTGTGATGGAAGCACTGCGGAGCGGCCGGGCGATCAATAAAATATTAGTAGCCAAAGGCGAGCGGCATGGACTAATGCGGGAAATCGTCGGTTTGGCCCGCGAACAAGGGCTGGTGGTCCAGGAAGTAGATGCCGCCAAATTAGATGCCTTGGCCATGGGTGTCCGCCACCAAGGGGTGGTGGCCATGGTGGCGCCGGTGGCGTATGTCGATGTAGACGAGATTTTAGTCCAAGCCCAGACCAAGGGCGAAGCGCCTTTCCTGGTGCTGCTTGATGAACTGGAAGACCCGCATAACGTGGGGGCTATCTTGCGGACCGCCGACGCTACCGGGGTGCACGGCGTACTGCTGCCCAAGCGCCGCAGCTGCCCCCTGTCGGCAACGGTTGCCAAGACGTCGGCGGGAGCGATTGAGTATGTGCCGGTAGCCCGGATCGGCAATATTGTCCAGACGCTGGAAAAATTGAAAAAGGCTGGGTTGTGGGTCGTCGGCGCCGACATGGCGGGCGATAAGGCTTATTATGAAACCGATTTAACCGGGCCGCTGGTTGTCGTGGTGGGCAGTGAGGGCCGAGGGATGGGGAGGTTGACGCGCGAGGCCTGTGATTTTCTGGTGCGCATCCCGATGCGCGGCCGCCTTTCTTCACTCAACGCATCGGTAGCGTGTTCGCTAATTTTATATGAGGTGCTAAGGCAGCGGGAGATGAAAGGGACGTGAAGAAAAAACACATGACAATCATTGCTGCGCTGGTTGGCGCTGCGTTAGCTGCAAGTGCCCTTTCGCCGCTGCTGTGGCCGCGGGTCTATGCCGGCGTTACGGTCGACGGGGTTGATGTTGGCGGTATCGGCCGGGCGGAAGTATATCAAATTCTGCTTTTGTGGCAAAAAGAGCAACAGGAGCGGCGTGTCGCTGTATATTATGGCGATACACGGTTTGAAATTACGGCTGACGCCATTGATTTCGTTCTCGACGCCGATGCGACATTGGAAGAGGTATGGGGGATCGGGCGGCGTGGCGTTTGGTGGGAGCGCCTGAAAAATATTTATCTGGCCGCCGCCGAGGGCTATCGCGTCCCCGTGCGTTTCCGCTATAATGAAACTAAACTGGCTAACCTGCTGGCGCAGTGGAAGGAAAATATCGACCGTCCCTCCCGCAACGCCACCGTCAGTCTGCTGACCGGCGGGATTATTCCGCAAGAGCCGGGCCGTAAACTGGAGACAGAGGCCCTGCGTCCCCTGCTGTTAAAAGCGCTGCGCAGCCCTGATGTCAAGGACGTAGCCATGCCGGTCACGCCGGTTTATCCAGAAATCACGGTGGCCGACCTTCAGCGCACCGGCATCCGAGAAAACCTTTCCCGGTTTACCACGGTCTTTGACCCGAAGGATACTAACCGGACGGCCAACATACGTTTAGCGGCCCGGAAAATTAACGGCCATATCGTCTATCCCGGACAGACCTTTTCTTTTAATGAAACGGTCGGTCCGCGCGAAAAGGCCTACGGGTTTAAAGAAGCCCTCGAAATCGTGGATGGTGAATTTGTGCCCGGCGTAGGGGGCGGTGTCTGCCAAGTGTCTTCGACCCTGTATAATGCCGTATTGCTGGCGAATTTACCAGTTGTTGAGCGTTCCAACCACTCCAAGCCGCTTGGTTATGTCGGACTTGGCCGCGATGCAACCGTGGCTTATGGCGTGTTGGACTTTAAGTTTAGCAACAGTACCAACGGGCCGATTATGATTATGGCCGAGGTGGAAGGCGACAAGCTCCATGTGGGCATTTTTGGCCAGGAGCGCACCAACGAGACAGTCGAGGTTTTGGCCGCCGAACGAAAGGTCATTCCGCCAGCTATTATCAAAAAACAGGACCAGGATATGTTTTTGGGCGAAACGCGGGTGGACAAGCAGGGCAAGCCGGGTTATGAAGTTACCACCATCCGGGTGGTGCGGCGCAACGGGCAGGAAATAAAGCGGGAAATATTGGCCAAAGACCGCTATTTACCGGAAAACACCATTGTCAAAGTGGGGGTTAAGCTGCCGCCTTTTACCCAGAGTAGCGGGCTGGGGGATAAAGAACATAAGATAGGGGAATAGGTGTGAATACCACGCTGATTGTGGACGGTTACAATGTTATTAACGCCTGGCCGGAACTTGCGGCGCTGAAAGAGGATAGCCTGGAGCATGCCCGGGAGAAGTTGCTGGAAATCCTGGCAGGATACGGCGCCTATAAAGGCTATCGCGTTATCATCGTATTTGATGCCCACGCGGTGGCAGGAATGGAGAGTGTGGAGCAGATTACTCCAGACCTGGAAGTAGTTTATACCAGTGAGGGGCAAACAGCCGACAGTTACATTGAAAAGATGGTTTATTATCTCGTGCGCCAGGGACACCGCGTCTATGTAGTCACCTCCGACTGGGCAGAGCAGATGGTCATCCTGGGGGCAGGCGCCTTTCGGATACCTGCCCGGGAATTATGGCAGAATGTCCAGGAGATGAAACGGGATGTTGCCGATAAATATGGCGAGACGGTGCTGACTTACCGGCGGCATGAATTAGGCAGCCGGCTAAATCATGAGGTGGTGCGCCGCTTGAACGAACTGCGGCGCGGCCGCTAGGAGAGCTTTCCGCAGACAAGATTGGCTTGACTAGGTAACTGGCGGTAGAGTATAATTGGTTTTGAATATGGCATGTACCGGTATCAGCTAAGCACTAAGGCCTTAGTGCGTTTTCTTTTTCGGCAATGCGAAAAACTGCAGAATGGGGGCGATGCGATGCGGGCAAATACTCAGCGCGACCTGTATAGTCGTTTTGAGAATATGACCGATGAAGAAATAGTGATTGACGCCAAGGACAACGATAACGCAGTCGCACAGGAGTATTTAATCAATAAATACCGCAACTTCGTTCGAGCCAAGGCCAGGTCTTACTTCCTGATCGGCGCCGACCGCGAAGATATTATTCAGGAAGGTATGATCGGGTTATATAAGGCCATCCGCGATTTCCGTAATGACAAGCTCTCGTCCTTCAGGGCATTTGCCGAACTATGCGTAACTCGCCAGATCATCACGGCCATCAAGACGGCAACCCGTCAAAAGCATATCCCGCTGAATTCATATGTATCGTTGAATAAGCCGATATATGATGAAGACTCCGACCGGACCCTTCTCGACGTGTTGTCCGGCTCCAAGATTTCTGACCCGGAAGAGTTGGTGATCAGCCGGGAAGAGTTTATTGATATTGAGGCCAAGATGGGGCAAATCTTGAGCGACCTGGAATGGAAAGTGCTTATGTCTTACCTGGACGGCAAGTCCTATCAGGAAATCGCCAGCGAACTGGACCGCCATGTAAAGTCGATTGACAACGCGTTGCAGCGGGTCAAGCGGAAACTGGAACGTTATCTGGACAACCGCGGCGATGATGACGAAGTCCGCGGCGTGTATAAGGGTCTGACCGGTCTAAAGGATCGGGATAACAAACAGGGTGAACCCCTTGATGACGAATGAAAAAACGACATCGTTTTTGATGTCGTTTTTTCATTCGCAGCCGCGGCTAGTCTTCTTTATGTTGGCAGCCTTGGTCCTTTTTGCTGCCGTATTCGGTGATATAACTCCGCAGGTTTGCTACCTGGCCGGTATAGTTCATCCAGAAATCGTCGCCGGCGACCGTTACCCACGCAGCGTCGGGGGTAACCATTTTTTCCTTTTCATCCAGAAAATCGGCGCTGAATAATTTTAAAACCAGCACCGGTTCGCCGTGGAAGGTAACGACCAGGCCTTTGCTGGCAAGCATGTTAATTAAGTAATCAAAGGGGCTGTCGCTGTCCTGCCAGAAACAGCGATTACACATGTAGGCGCCGTTTTTGTAGTATACGTCGCGGACTTTCCGCCGCAGTCGCAGGTGAATTTTTGCAATGATTCCGCCTCCTGACGTTTAAAAGCATTGTTGGGCTACCTCTGATTATACCATAATATTGACTAAGCGGGGGCGAGTGGCAGCGGAAGTTTGTCCGGCTAAGACATAAGAAAATGTTATTTATGTAACAAATTTTATTATGGTTAGGAGGGAGCCTATGAATTTTACCGTAAAGGCGCAGGCCGTTGACCCGGCAAAAGTGTTAAATGTGTCGCCAGAGGTGATTGCCAATCAGCGGGTAGGGTCGCGGCTGGCGTTTGCTGCGCCCCATGACCTGACGGTTGAGTTTGCCAATGGGTCAATCATGGTAGACGGCATCGATCTCATTATCTATATTATCCCGCAGGAATTCTTCTGTTACCGTGGGGAAGAGATGGTTGTAAAATTCAACCTTGAGACAAGAGGAGTGGAAATTGCTCTTGAGCCGTCGGTGCGGAATATTCCGCCCCGCGCCATTATTCGACCAGCTTGCGGCGAGTAGCGAATGATCTGGGTGGTTTTTGGGTACATTATGGGCGGCAACTGGCGGTAGGCGGTAGTAATGTAAAGGAGGATAATTCTGATGGCAGTAATGGTTGGTCAAAAGGCTGCCTGATTTTCGTTTGCCGACTACCAAAAACCTGGAGACGCTCGACCATGTGGCGCAGCTGTCTGATTATCAGGGAAAATGGCTTGTTCTCTTTTTCTATCCCCTTGACTTCACCTTTGTCTGACCGACGGAAATCAGAGGGTTTAATACCCGGTTAGGCGAGTTTCGTCGGCTCAATGCGGAAATTTTGGGAGTTAGTACCGACAGTGTTTTCAGCCATCGGGCCTGGATTAAGACTCCGGTCGATGACGGCGGCCTTGGGCCAATTGACTACCCGCTGGGCTCTGACATTACGCGGGAAGTATCCCGGGCCTACGGTGTACTGCTGGAAGATAAGGGTATTGCCCAGCGCGGTCTATTTATAATTGACCCCGATGGTATTATCCAGTATTTCGTAGTGACCAACCTGGATGTAGGCCGTAGTGTGGAGGAAACGCTGCGGGTGCTCCAGGCTCTGCAGACTCGGGGGCTGTGTCCGCTGGACTGGAAACCGGGCGATAAATTGCTATAACTTTGAATTGCGCAAGCTGCCCGCCGAGGCTGGGCAGCTCGCACTTTCTTATAAATCCCGCGGCGGCAGTTCACACTATAAGTGCTTATCAACTGCTGGTGAGGAAGGTGCGGGCAATGGAAAATTTGGGCGGGACGGCTTTTCACGCCATCGCTGGCATGCTGGCGCTGCTCTTTATCTGGCTGGTCATGGGCAACCGACAGATTGGCGAATTTACCTCTTTTGACTTTCTTGTATCAATCACGGCCGGCGCCATCCTAGGGGCCGGTATTGCCGACCCGCGCATTGAGCTCAGCCGTACTTTAGTAGTCCTTATAATTTTGGCCTTGATGCAGGTTGTCATCAGCTGGCTAACCCTTAAGTTCCGCAAGGTCCAGCGCAAACTAAGCTACCAGCCGGTGGTGCTGGTTGAAAACGGGCAAATAATCAAGGCCAATCTCCGCAAAACCAAGATGACGGTGGAAATGCTGCTTGGGCTCTTAAGGGACCGGGGCTGTTTTGATATCACCGAGGTAGAGTTGGCCATTTTGGAACCGCACGGCCAGGTGAGCGTTTTGAAAAAAGCCGAGTTTCAGCCGGTCACGCCCCGCCACCTTAACCTAAGCGTACCACCTAACCGTGTCATGGTTCCCGTTATTCTGGAAGGAGACCTGCAGGAGAGCGTTTTGGCGCGCCTGGGTTTATCCCTGCAAGACATTGATAACTTTCGCCGGCAGCATAAAGATAAAATTGATGGGGTTTTCGTAGCCTTTATGGACCAAGACCACCGGCTGTACATTATGCCTGCCGATGTTAGGGAAAAAAACGTCTTTTTGCACTAACCCCGGCGATATGTTGGCTGATGGCGGTATTCAGCCGCAGTGAGACCATGCCGGACAGCATGTCTGGGCAGGTTTTTTCGTAATATGCAGTAAAAAGGTTTGCGATTTTAACGCAGGGGAGTATAATGAAAGTTGTGCCGGCGTAATGCGCGGCGGAAAGGAGAGGAATTCATGCACGAAAACTGGATTGCCGTTATCATCGGCATTGTTGAAGGATTAACGGAATTTTTGCCTATTTCATCGACAGGGCATATGATTTTGGCCGGATCGTTGCTGGGGTTTGAAGGGGAGAAAGCCAGCGTCTTTGAAGTTTTTATCCAGCTTGGGGCTATTTTATCGGTCTTTATTCTTTATCGCGATAAGTTCTTGCAGATGCTGGACATTAGGCGCCTGCGCATTACCGGCGGACTGTCAGCCGCTCATGTTGCCGCCGGCATCCTGCCGGTGATGGCGGTTGGCTATCTCCTGCACAAACCGATTAAAACCTATTTGTTTTCCCCTTTCACCGTAATTGTTGGTTTGGTGGCCGGTGGCGTGCTGATGCTGGTTGCCGAGAAACTGGCCAGACGGCCGGTGACGCGCGATGTGGAGGATATCACACTCCAGCAAGCCTTTTTGGTGGGACTATTTCAAATCCTCTCGCTGTGGCCAGGGTTTTCCCGCTCTGGCTCTACCATTGCCGGCGGTTTATTCTTCGGTTTGAGCCGGAAGGCGGCGGCGGAGTTTTCCTTTATCATCGCGGTGCCGCTTATGCTGGTGGCCTGTCTGTATGATTTGCTCAAAATATGGGATAAGCTGAATATGGGTGATATTCAGCTATTCGCTATCGGTTTTGTCACCGCCTTCGTCGTGGCCTACCTGTCAATTGTGTGGTTTCTGGGCTTTCTTAACAAATCCAGTCTTGCGGCCTTTGCTTATTACCGCTTTATTCTCGCCGGTTTGTCCTACTACTATTTCTTTTTGCGTTAAAGGGTTTAGCCACGGATTTCCTCTTTACAGTCTGCGGTTTATATGATAACATAATACTCTGTCAGCGTCATGCTGTTTGCCTGACGATCGACAACCGATAGCGGAGGGGTTCCCGAGTGGTCAAAGGGAGCAGACTGTAAATCTGCCGGCGGACGCCTTCGAAGGTTCGAATCCTTCCCCCTCCACCAAAGCTGTGATCAGGGAGTACGGGCGTGGATTTGCTGACGGTCGTAACCCCGAAGTCCGGTGAGTTGATTTCTGGCGGCGTAGCTCAGTTGGCTAGAGCAAGCGGTTCATACCCGCTGTGTCCGGGGTTCGAATCCCTGCGCCGCCACCAAATAATACCAGGGTGGAAGCTAAAAAAAGCGGTGCCGAATGTATTGACATAAGTCGCTGTATATAATATAATAAATTCCGTTACTGATAAAACATGCTGGCGTAGCTCAATTGGCAGAGCAGCTGACTTGTAATCAGCAGGTTGGGGGTTCAATTCCCTTCGCCAGCTCCATAACTATCTGGAGGGGTTCCCGAGTGGTCCAAGGGAGCAGACTGTAAATCTGCCGGCGGACGCCTTCGAAGGTTCGAATCCTTCCCCCTCCACCACTTGCTAGCGTCGCGGGATCGAGCAGCTGGTAGCTCGTCGGGCTCATAACCCGAAGGTCGCAGGTTCAAATCCTGCTCCCGCAACCAAATATATGTTATTGACGCGGGGTGGAGCAGCTGGCAGCTCGTCGGGCTCATGACCCGAAGGTCGCAGGTTCAAATCCCGGCCCCCGCAACCAACATGCTGGTGTAGCTCAGTCGGTAGAGCGTATCCTTGGTAAGGATAAGGTCACCGGTTCAATCCCGGTCATCAGCTCCATTATGGCGGCGTAGCTCAGTTGGCTAGAGCAAGCGGTTCATACCCGCTGTGTCCGGGGTTCGAATCCCTGCGCCCCCACCAAAAGGCAAAAACCTCGCGTTAAGCGAGGTTTTTGCCTTTTGGTGGCAGGATTTTTACATACTTGGGAGAATAATTTATTTTTGTAACATGATACTATTTCTTTATGAATATACTATTTGCTTAAGGAGGCACGAACATGGCCAAGAAAAAGTTTGAAAGAACGAAACCCCAGCTGCAACATCGGCACCATCGGTCACGTCGACCATGGCAAAACTTCGCTGACCGCCGCGATCACCCTGATCTTGTCCAAGCAGGGTAAAGCCGAATTCATGGCTTATGACCAAATCGACAAGGCGCCGGAAGAAAGAGAGCGCGGCATTACCAGCAACACTGCCCACGTGGAGTACGAAACCGAAAA
>NZ_AAWL01000024.1 GCF_000169155.1 Thermosinus carboxydivorans Nor1 | reverse complement strand
TATGTTGCAGCCTTCCAAGAATTTTTGCAGCCGGGTTGGATTTCACGGGCGCGTTCTTGAATTTTAGAGGTGCGTAATCTTGTGATTTCCCGCATTTCCCGTTGCCTGCGCTCGGGAATGAAGCTTGGTTTTAGTAGTCCATGGCGAAGAAGCGAAGCTATCCACTCGGCATCTTTAACATCGGTTTTTCGTCCAGGTACGTTTTTAATGTGCTGAGCATTGACTATTATCGCTTTTATTCCTTCGGCTTCCAGAACGTTGATAACCGGCTTCCAGTAAACACCGGTGCTTTCCATTGCTACGATTTCAACCTCATGTTTTTTTAACCAATCGGCAAGTTTGTGCAACTGTTCTGACGTAGTGCCGAAACTGTTGCGCCGCATTTTTTCGCCTACCAGGGCACAGGCTTCAATTTTGCGTTTGTGAATGTCTAACCCGCAACACCGCTCATAAACTACCTGGACATTGTTACTCATTCTAATTCTCCTTCTGCGGCCTTATTTTGCGACTGGTGCAATCATCTCTAGGGATGTATTCTACCCTGCGTACTCTCCAATAGGAGGTGACAGTTAGTGATGCACCGAATGATTGAGGACAATCTTTGCGTCAGGCTCGAAGCGCTAGTACGCGACGTCCTTTGGTCGCCCAGCCGCAAGCTAAATATTCGCCGCAGACTATCCGTTTTCATGCTTTGTGGTGCCAATTATTGGCATGAATATCTCTGCGGTTCCAATACTCACCGTGTGATGTTCCCTGTTTTCAGCGTAGGACACGGAGAAGTATGATATTCTTCGCGCGATAAATATCGCGCCTCTGCGCTCTCCGCGGTTAGAAAAGTTTTTCAATAAAAAAGCGGCCAACGCATAACCGCAGCACTGACAAAGATGACAATCACGGCCATAACCGCCATGGCGACTAGAAAAGGAATGGCCAGCACAAGCGTGGCTTTGGCCACGCCCAGGTCATGGGCGCCTTTAATCGCCGCCACATGGAGGGCAAGGACCCAAAAGAGGACGAAGAGGGCCGACGCAGCCATTGCCAGCGGGCGCGCTCCCTCCGGCAACAGCGCCGCCAACACCCAGAGGGGAACAATAAAGATGCGGGGAAACTGGGCAAAGCCTAAGGCGGCGAACAGGCCACGCGCCGAGCCGCGGCCGCCCAAAAATTCGGCGATGAGGTGCAACAGGCCAGCGCCCATAACCCATAAGAGCAAGCTGCCCAAGAGCTGAAAAAGCACCACAACGCTGATGGTCTGTGGCATGCCGGCCGCTTTAAGGCCGAAATAAAGTCCCCACACCGGCAGCAGCACGCTGACAAGAAAAACGAGGACGGCCTGGCCAACGCGCTTTTCGCCGGCTACCCGGCGCATCGCCGCTGTCGGATGAAAGAGCACGTCATAAAGCAGTTCCAACAACTGGCCCATCATTGTCGCCTCCTACCATTTTTCCGGCAGCGCCAGCGGCGCCGTGAGCGGCAGCTGGTTGTGCGGCTGCTGCAGCACTTTTTCCAGCAGGGTGGGCGCCCGCAGACTCAAGAGATAATCCCAGGGAGAATGCTTGCCATATTCAATGACCTGCGGTTTGCCTTTGATGCCGGCCAGCCGGGCGGCGCCATCAATAGCGTCGTACAAGTTGCCCAGCTCATCTACCAGCCCCAGTTCTTTGGCCTGATTGCCGGTGTAAATGCGCCCATCGGCCAACTGCCGCACGCGGGCCGGGTCCATTTTCCGTCCTTCGGCCACAACGGCCACAAACTGATTATACATGTCATCGACCATCGCCTGAATGATGGCCCGCTCTTCCCCAGTCATGGACCGTTCCGGCGACAAAATATCTTTATGCGGGCCGCTTTTGATTTTTTCCTGGCGGATGCCGATTTTACGATAAAGTTCTTCCCAGTTGGCATAGGGGATATAGACGCCGATGCTGCCGGTCATCGTGGCCGGATTGGCATAAATTTTGTCGGTCAGGGCGGCGATCCAGTAGCCGCCCGAGGCCGCCACGTCCCCCATCGAGGTTACGACAATCTTGCCGGCCGCCCGCAGCTTTTTTACTTCCTCGCCCACTTCCTGCGATGCAGGCGCACTGCCGCCTGGGCTGTTGATGCGTAGTACCACGGCGCGCACGGCGGCATCATCCCGCGCTTCGTGCAGCTGGCGCATAATATCGTCAGTGCCCCCGTACTCGGCCAGCAAGGCGCTTTGGCCCCGTCCCCCGATGATAACGCCGTCGATATAGATAACGGCAACTTTACCCTGTGCAGCAGCGCCTTTAGTTTTCAGCCCCGGAATAATAAAGGCCGCCCCAACGAGCGAGACAAGCACGACAGCGGCGATAACATACATGACTGTCCGTTTGAACATTGGCATCCTCCTCGGTCAGTTTTTAGCATACAAAGTTAGTATTAAAAAAAGAACTGTTGGTTAACCCAACAGTGAACTCTTGGTGCGACGATTACTGTTTCGCTTCTTTGTACGTCAGGGCCGCTTTCACGAAATCGCGGAACAGCGGATGCGGATTGGTCGGCCGGGACTTGAATTCAGGGTGGAACTGGGTGCCGACAAACCAGGGATGGTCTTTAATCTCGACAATTTCCACCAGCCGGCCATTCGGCAAGGTGCCGCCAATAACCAGACCATGCTCGGTCAAAAGCTGGCGGTAGGCGTTATTGAATTCAAAGCGGTGGCGGTGCCGCTCATAAATAATTTCATCCTGATAGGCCTTGTAGGTTAAAGTCCCTTCAGTAACTTTACAAGGGTATACGCCCAAGCGCATCGTACCGCCCTTTTCCTCGACGGCGACTTGTTCGGGCATAAGGTCGATGACGGGATGGGGCGTATTGGGATCGAACTCGCTGGAATGAGCGCCTTTAAGCCCGCACACATTGCGGGCAAATTCAATGACGGCGCACTGCATGCCCAAACATAGCCCGAAGAAAGGCACTTTGTTTTCCCGAGCGTATTGAATGGTGCGGATTTTCCCTTCCACGCCGCGGTCGCCAAAGCCGCCGGGAACCAGAATACCGTCTACGTCGCCAAAAAGGGCCGCCAGGTCGGCATCCGAGCCTTCCACTTCCTGGGCATTAACCCATTTGATCTGGATGGCCGCATCGTTGGCGATCCCGGCATGGCGCAGCGCCTCGGACACGCTCATATAGGCATCCTGCAGCTGGACATACTTACCGACGATGGCGATGCGCACAGATTTGGATGGATACAAAATCTTATCCACCATTTTCCGCCACTCGGTCATGTCGGCCGTCCCCGCCGGCAGATTGAGCTTTTCCAGCACAATGCGGTCGAGACCTTCTTCCTCCAGCAAAAGCGGCACCTGGTAAATGCTGGCGGCATTACGGTTTTGAATGACGGCATTAACGTCAATGTCGCAGAACAAGGCCAATTTTTCCTTAAGTTCCTGCGACAATTCATGCTCGGTGCGGCAGACGATAATATCGGGGTGGATGCCGATGCTGCGCAGCTCTTTTACGCTGTGCTGCGTCGGCTTGGTCTTGAGCTCGCCGGCCGCCGAAATATAAGGGACTAGCGTGACATGGATGTACAGGACGTCATTGCGCCCCACTTCCTTCTTGACCTGGCGGATAGCCTCAAGGAAAGGGAGACTTTCGATATCGCCGACCGTGCCGCCGATTTCGGTGATAACAATGTCGGCGTTATCTTCCTTGCCTACCCGGTAAATGCGCTCTTTAATCTCATTGGTAATATGGGGAATGACCTGGACGGTGCTGCCCAGATAATCACCCTTGCGCTCCTTGCTGATGACCGACCAGTAAACTTTGCCGGCCGTCACATTGGAACTCTTGCTTAAATTTATGTCAATAAAGCGCTCGTAGTGCCCTAGGTCGAGGTCGGTTTCGCCGCCGTCCTCAGTGACAAATACTTCGCCATGCTGATAAGGGCTCATGGTACCGGGGTCAATGTTGATATACGGGTCAAACTTCTGAATAGTGACTTTCAGGCCCCGGTTTTTGAGCAGCCGGCCCAGCGACGCGGCCGTAATGCCTTTGCCGAGCGAAGACACTACCCCCCCGGTAACAAAAATATATTTTGCCATGAAGAAGTCCTCCTATAAAAGTGCCTGTAGGCCTGCCCGCATGGTTAGGCCCTAAAAATTGTATACCTTATTTTTGTATGTTGTCAAGCAAGTTATTCGTTATCGGCCGGCTCAACCATGGGATCCGTATAATCTTGCTGGATTTCAGCGAGCAGTTGTTGCCGCCGTAAGCTAGCGTCGGAAACAGTCGCCGCCGTCTCCTCCGCCTGGTAGCTGCCGCCGCGCTGCGGCATCCATTCGGCCAGTCCCCACATGCCTTTGCCCATATGAACAAAGCGGCTGTCCATATTAATCTGGGTATGCACTTCGGCCAGCGCCTGGGCGGGGGACTGCGTTTTCCGGCCCTTTATCTTGAGCACCTCGGTGATCAAATCGCGAAAATACATAGCGCTTCCTACCTGGCGCAGGATGCTATAAGCTATTTCTACTTCCGACAGCTGGTTTTCCGAATGCACCATTGTCTTTCCCTCCTGCACTGGTCATTGGTCATTAGGGTGTGTATATTCACCGTCCGGCAGGAAATTCCTCTTTTTACATTTTTTCCGGCGCCGTAACGCCCAGAATACTAAGCGCGTGGCGCAGGACGCGCTGCACCGCCGTTACCAGGCCAAGCCGGGCATTTTGCAAGGCCGGCTCAACACCAATAATGCGGCACTGGTTATAGAAGGCATGGAACAAGCCGGCTAAATCATGAACATAGCGGGCAATGCGGTGCGGCGCCCGTTCCCGGGCTGCGGCCGTAATTTCATCCGGATATTCGCCCAGTTTTTTAATAAGGTCGATTTCTGTTTCCGCCGTAAGGCAGGCGAGCTTATCTTCCGTCCACTCCTCAGGGCGGACGGCAATGCCGGCCTCCTCCGCCTGCCGGAATATGCTAGCAATACGGGCATGGGCATATTGGATATAGTAGACGGGATTTTCATTGGTGCGTGACTTGGCCAAATCAAGATCGAAATCAAGCTGGCTGTCGGCGGAGCGCATAATAAAGAAGAACCGCGCCGCGTCACGGCCTACTTCTTCAATAAGCTCGGCCAGCGTGACGCCTTGGCCAGTGCGCTTGGACATTTTGACCAGCTCACCGTTTTGGTACAGGCTGACCATCTGTAAAATCAGCACTTCCAGGCGCGCCGGGTCGTACCCCAGCGCGGCGATGGCGGCCTTGACCCGCGCAATATAGCCGTGGTGGTCAGCCCCCCAAATGTTGATGACGGTATCGAAGCCGCGCTCGAACTTGTTGCGGTGGTAGGCGATATCGGCCGCCAGGTAAGTCGGCACGCCGTTATCGCGGATGACCACCCGGTCTTTATCATCACCGTAAGCGGTGGAGCGGAGCCACAAGGCGCCGTCCTGTTCATAGATGTCGCCGCTTTTTTTCAGCAGTTCACAGGTAGCGGCAATGGCCCCTGTCTGATGCAGGGTGCGTTCGCTGAACCAAACGTCAAAGGTAACGCCAAAAGCTTCGAGGTCTTCGCGCAAGGCGGCCAGTTTTTCCGACAGGGCCAGTTCTTTGAAAACGGCCAGCCGCTCGGCCGGGGAAACTAGCAGATAGCGCGCCCCTTCGCGGTCAATAATCCGCTGGGCGGTGTCAATGATATCGCGGCCGCGATAACCGTCTTCCGGGAACTCTACCGGCTGACCCAAAAGCTCCAGGTAACGGGCATTGACCGAGGCCGCCAGATGGTCAATCTGACTGCCGGCATCATTAATATAAAACTCGGCCTCAACATCATAGCCAGCAGCCCGCAGCAGGTTGACAAGCGCACTGCCCACGGCGGCGCCGCGGCCATGCCCCACATGCAACGGCCCGGTCGGATTGGCACTGACAAATTCTACCTGGACGCGCCGGCCGCGCCCATAGTCAGTATTGCCATAGTTTTCGCCGGCCGCAAGGATGCGCTGAAGCAGATCG
Organism: Thermosinus carboxydivorans Nor1; assembly: GCF_000169155.1. NCBI lineage: Bacteria > Bacillati > Bacillota > Negativicutes > Selenomonadales > Sporomusaceae > Thermosinus > Thermosinus carboxydivorans. The sequence continues at coordinate 28,516 of NZ_AAWL01000024.1, read as the reverse complement.
TACAGCCATCCTGGCTTGAGATAAAAATTAATAAACCCCGGCCCGGCAATGACCGCCTTCTCGAGCCACGGCGCCTGGATGCGGTCGACAATGGCCTGTGCAATAACGCGTGGATTGGTCTTCGCCGCCCGCGCCGCCTGCATGGCAAAGTTGGTGGCATAGTCGCCAAACTCCTTTTGGGGCGGCACCTCCAGCATAACCGGCGGCAATTCGTCGGCCCGGAAAGCGCCCGCGGCCATAGCCTCGCGTGCGGCTTTGGCTATCGTTTCCGTTAGCAGCTGTTTAATATCCATTTTGCCTTTCATCCTCCCGTATTTTTACGGACAGCTTGTTGGCGCTCTGCCACTGTCCCTCAATTTCCAAATCATATTCGATTTCGATATTGACGGTTGTACCGGCAATATCAACAGCCAAGCGGCTGGTATATACACTCATGCGCATCGCCCCGAAGGGCGTGACATAGGTGCTGCGGCTGCGCTGACCTTCGCGGAATTCCTGTTTCTGTTCAATATGGCCCATACGGACAACAGCGGCATGGGAGGGATAGAGTTTAATAAGGGTAGTCGTTCCCTCCATCCCGGAGACAGTACTCTCCTGGTAAGTAATATAATGGATGTTATTCTTGGTATAATACTTGCCTACCGTCACTAATTCAATCCGGTTTTCTTCCCCGTCCGCGTCGCGCTGGGTGCCAACGACGGTCACGACTACTTGTTTCATACCACCCGCTCCTCCTTGATGCCTGACCACCGGTGTAACTAGTGTTTGCCGGCGGTAGCCAAACTAACCGGAGGTTGTACACAAATTACCTATATATTACCATAAATGATCGCTAAATTCCAGAGCACTGTCACCGGCTTTACCCCCGCTTTACCGGCTAAACTATCTTTGCAAAGAAAAATACCCGCCGACCATTATTAGCGGGTATTGCATAAAAAGTCATAAGTATAACGGAGCGCCGCGACGGCCCGTGCGTACCAGACCTTGCGGCGCCTTGCCGGATGAGGCGCCACTATAGAGGCTGCCTCTCCGCTATTAATATATGCAGCTAGGGTGAAAATATTGCGATCAATAACCGATGATTAGCAGACTTTCCATTAAAGTGTAAATACGTTCGATATGACAAAGCCGCTTAACCGTATTTTGGTAAAATTCACTGCTTGCCTGCTGGCCTTGCCGCACGACCGGCACCAGCAGCACGCCATGGCGGATAACACTGGATTCGGCAAATTTGCAAATATTCTTCCAAACATTGTTGATTTCGCCTTTTTCCACTTCAACGGCAATCTGCCAACCGGGATGATAAAAGTCCACTTCAAAATTGAGGCCTTTTTTAAACAGCGGTGCATATTGGCGGTTGGTCACCGAATGAAGGAACCCTAGCGCTTGCATATCAGCAGCAATAATTTTTTCCGCTTCAATGCTTTTGCGAAAGGGGGTATTGCGAATTGCCGCCAGCTCTTGCCGGTTTTTGTTGATGATTTCGGTAAGACGGTCCACTACGGGATTAGCCTTGGCGACATACAGATACTGGCTGGGCGGGTATCGCCCAAACCACTCGTGGTCGGGCATGCGAGCCTCCTGGCGTTTACCGTTTAGTCCCAAAGTTTGCGGATTTCAGCGCCGACGTAGTAGTGTTTGAGAATTTCCTCGGCGCTGCGTCCGTCCTTAGCAAAAGTATAGGCTCCCCATTGACAGAGGCCGACACCGTTGCCCCAGCCTTTGCCCTTAAAGATAAAATGACTGCCGTCAAAGGTCATCTCTGTGATAAGGGTGGACTTAAGCCGGTCATAACCCACCGCCTTGCGGAATTCGGCGCCGTACACTTTCTTGTCACCGGCGCCGATAAAAAGGATGCGGCCCGACGGTCCTTTCTCCAGAATGGTGATATCGCCGGGGTTGCCGCTGTAGCCCACGGCGGCGGCCACTTCACCGGCGGGAATTTTGACCTCCCAGGCCTGGATGTTAGCTGGCGTATAACGGAAACTATCGTCGGTTACCGGCTGAAAGTAAGGCGTGGGCTGGGGTATTTCTTTGGGAAAACTCTCTTCCTTGGTCGCGTTAATTTGACCGTTGCTGGAATGGTAAATCGCATAAATTAGGCTGCCGGCATACAATAGCACCTGTCCCCGCGTAGCCTCGACGGCGTCGCGCACCGCAGCGTTGACCTTTTGCGGCGCGTAGGCCTGAAGTTCGTCCTTGGATGTGCTGACATCGGCGTTATGGAGCCGGCGGATGGTTCCCGCTTCAATCGCGCTGATTGTCAGCGTCCGGGAAGCGATCGCCTGGGCCTTGAGGGCCTCCAGCGGCCAGTCAGGCTCCATTTCCTGGGCGATAACCCCTTCCAGATATTTTTCCAGCGGCATATGTTCCACCTGGCCTTTATCCGCCATCCACACCGCCACGGTCGGTTCGGCCTTGTACTTGTCCGCATCAAATGGCGGCATGCCGGGAATGGGCTGTGGCGGTGGCGGCGCCGGCTGCGCTGGCGCCGGCGGAGGCGTTGGCAGCGGTGCTGGCTTTTGGGCGGGAGGGCGCAGTAGGGCAAATGCTCCCGCGACGGCTATCACGACGAAGATTGCGACTATTGCGAATACTGAGTACCGGTTATTGCGCATTCACTCCCACCTCCGGTCTTAGTATGGACGGTGCTTGGTTCTTTTATTCCTGTCCACGGCAATCAGGGGCTATTCTTTGGATAATCCCCACAGGTCGACGGTAAGTCGGTTGCTGTGCACAACGGCGCGGATAACGACCCTCTGCCGCGTAGCGTTGACAAAGCGGAGATCCTTGTCGGTATAGGTAGTAGCATCACGCCCTTTTGGCACATAGGCCACCGGCTGCGAGTGGGGATGCCGCTCGGTTACCGGCCAGCCGACGGCCAGCACGGCGTTGTATAAAGTGGACGAAACCTGGCACATGCCACCTCCCAGGCCGGGTTCCATTTGCCCATCCCTGCCGATGACCGGCGCTTCCTTAAAGCCCCGTTCGGCAGTTGGTTCACCGGTTTGGCGATTAAAGGAAAACTCGGCGCCAGGTTCAACAACGGCGTTGTTGATGAGTTTGGCCGTCAACCGGATGTTGTGGAGACGGCCGGGGCTGGCATCAAGGATTTCGGTAGTATAACTGCCCAGACGGCGGGCCTGTTCAAGCTGGGCTGCACTAATGGCCGGCTGAATATCCTGGTATATTCCTGTAATATTACTATTCGGCAGCGCCGCCATCACCCGCTCGGCGGTAGCGGTGATGTCTAGCCGGCGTCCCGGTTCGCCGTCCGTAACCTTGCCGGTTTCATCGTCAAAACGGGCATCTTTAGGAGGCCGGTAATGCTGCTGGGCCAGCGACTTAAGCACATTATCCAGTTCCGCCCTGGTCAGCCCGCCTACCGCCATCCCTTCCACGGTCACCCCCGGCGCCACGAAATCCGATATATGTTTGGGTGCCGGCGACTGCAGCCAACCACAGCCGGGCAAGGCAATAATGGTGACCATGGCCACTGCTTTCTCCCAAAATTTCACGCCGAATTTCCTCCCTTGTTTTTGCATCCTGGTAAACCAGCCTTAATATTTTGCGCAGCCGACGCCGCGTTACTCACCTTCATGCCGCTTTCTTAATACTATGATAGAGGTATTTTGTGCTAAAGAAGGTGAAAGAGTGGACGCTATACTCCGTTTGCTCGACGGCGCCGCCGGCATCAGCTGCCATTCGGGCGAAATCAAACCAGGCTGGGTATTTGTCGCCATCCGGGGACGCGCCGCTGACGGAAACGCCTATGCCGCCGAAGCCGTCCGCCATGGCGCGAAGGCGGTGGTCACCGATGCGCCTGACCGGCTGCCGCCCCTTGCCATTCCGGTTGCCGTTGTGCCGGACGCCCGCCAGGCGTTGGCCGCCTTGGCCGCCCACTTTTACAACCACCCCTCCCGCAGCCTAAACCTTGTGGGCGTCACCGGCAGCAACGGCAAAACGACCGTCGCCCTTATGCTGGAACATATTTTCCGTACCGCCGGCCACCTCCCGGGCCTAATTGGCACCGTCCGCGTCAATGTGGGAAAAATCTCCTTCCCCAGCCGGCTCACCACCCCCGATGCGGCGAGCCTTCAGCGTTACCTGGCCCTGATGCGCGACAGCGGCGTCACCCATGCCGCCATGGAAGTGTCGGCCCAGGGCGTAGAAATGAGCCGGGTCGACCATGTTACTTTTTCCTGCGGCATTTTGACCAATATCTGCGCCGACCACCTGGACTTTCACCACACTTTTGCCGACTATCTGGCGGCCAAAGAGCGCTTTCTCACCCTGCTCGGACCGTCGCCCCTAGTCGTCAACCGAGACGACGATCATTGCCGGCGCATGGCCGCCCTGGCCGGCGGCCCAGTCATAGCGGTATCGCTCACCGGTCCTGCCGACGTAACCGCCCAGATACTGCATACCCCGGCCTATGGCAGCAAGTTCCGGCTGACCTGGAGCACGCTCCCCGGCCGTCAGAACATCCCCGCCGGCCAAATCACCGTCAGCCTGCCCCTAGCGGGCCGGCATAACGTCGAAAATGCCCTGCTCGCCGCTGCAGCCGGCTTGCTGCATGGCATATCACCGGACGAGATCGCTGCTGCCTTCAGTTCCTTTCAAGGGGTGGAGCGCCGCCTGGAAATCTACCGCTGCGGCGGCTTTACCGTCATTGACGATACGGCGCTTAACCCAGGCAGCATTGACGCCGTCTTTGCCACCATCACTACTTTCCGCTATCGCCGCCTGGTGGTTGTCAATGCCATCCGCGGCGGGCGCGGCGCCGCCATCAATGCCCTCAATGCAATCACCATGGCCCGCTGGCAGGCCGCTCTGCCATTTGAACTCATTGTCACCGCTAGCGCCGATCAAGTTGGACCTGCCGACACCGTAACTGCCGAGGAGCGCCAAGCCTTTCTCGGCGAGTTAAGCCGCACCGGCGCCGCCTTTTCCTTTTACCTCGACCTACAGACTGCCATTCAGTCCGCCCTCCAGCGCCTGTATGACGGCGACTTGCTCGTACTGCTCGGCGCCCAGGGCATGGACACCGGCCGCCAAGTATTGCAGGAACAGCTCAATATTAATGTCCAGCCGCACCTGACGGCCGATTTGGCCATTGGTGCTCACCCGTAATAGTTAACTACCTTGGAAAGTAGCAAGCGGAAAGTCGAAAGTGGTAGAACGCTTTTAAATTCCAGTACTCGTGGTACCAAGGTAATGGTATAATTATCTAGCCTTAAAACCGGCAACTTCAAAATGGGGAATATAGGAACCGCAGAGATAATTATGCCGATGAAGCGGCACCACAAAACATGAAAAGTAAGCAATCGAGCTAATCAAGCGCGACAACTGTCGCGCGCGTAGCCCTTCGCGTTCTTTGCGTCCTTTGCGGTTTCGTCACTTTTTATGGTAGAACGCAGAGGGAATTTTATTTTAACCTGCGCGATGAAATCGCGTCTCCGTGTCCTCAGCGGTTAAATAAGGGTTTTCATTATTTGTGGTGCCAATTTATGGCATGATTATTTCTGTAGTGGCGGTAGTTTTGGCTCCTTATTGAGAAAACCGGTAAACATCGCTTGCAGTTTGGCCGGTTCTTCCGTAAAGACCAGGTACAAATGCAACGGAATGGTCGCGACAAAAAACATAGCAATGAAGAACTGGATGAGCCGCATAACATGCAAACCGCCGAGCAGTTTCTGTAGCCACTGGGAGTGGTCGGGAACAAACAGTCCCATACCGGTAATGGCGCCAGTCAGCACCGCCAAGCCCCAGGCGGTAAACAGAAGTTTTTGTCCAGGGTTATACCGTCCAAAATTGGGATGATGCTCGGTAATAAAGAGATAGTAGCGAAAAAAACTGCGCAAGTGGGGAAGGTCATGGCGGCTGACCAGCACTTCCGTGTACTTGCCGGTATAAACATAGTAGTATATCTGCCCCAGCAGGTTAACGGAAAGGATAAAGCCAAAAACAAGATGCACCTTGCGCATTATGCTGACAGGCAACCGCACTACGTCAAAGGGATAATGAAGATACAACCCGGTAAAGAGCAGCGTAATGACACTGGCAAACATCGTCCAGTGAAAGATGCGCACCGGCAGCGGGTGAAGAAGCAGTTTCATAAAAGCGCCTCCCGTTAGGTTATGGTGACAAACATAAAATATCCCCGCCAGCCCTGCTTCATGCACGCCTCGCGGTACCAGTATAATTCCTTGCGCAACTTCGCGTTCTTGGTGTGCACTACCCTAGAAAGTGGCAAAACCGCGAAGTACACAAAGAACACGAAGGGCTACGCGCGCGACAGTTGTCGCGCATGAACTATATAATGGAACCACAGAGGACGCGGAGGAATATTTTTTACTTTAATTTTCCGCGCGATGAATATCGCGCCTGGCGTGTTCTCCGAGGTTAAAAATAATTTTTCATTATTGGTAGCGCCATATATTGGCACGATTATCTTTGCGGTTAAAAAATTTATACTTTCTGAAATAATAAAGGCCGGAACTTAATTCCGGCCTTTCACACGCACCCCTGGATGCATTTGAAACTGCATTGCGCGCAGAGGTCGCTATCAGTGAAGCTGCTATCATATTGGCTGCGGCAGGCTTTTACCCCTTCACTGACGCTGCTTGGGACTTTATCTTCAGCCACAGCTTCATCTCCTCGGTGATAGTGTAGCCCGTTCGCCCCCGCCTATGCGCGCTTTAATGGATTAAGCAAATTCCCCTGCTGCCGCAAACCGGCGCAGGGGACGTTATTATTTCCGCCGGATTTCGTTACGGACGGCCGGGGTGCCGTTTTTGTCAACCACCGTTTGCGCAAAGTAAAACGCCGGGTTGGCGGCCTGAACAAAGCCGGTCAACCATTTCTGATAAAGACCGCGCATAACGGCGGCGTCAATGTTGGCGATGTTCCAGTGGCGGCCTTTAAGACACACGGTGTTTTCCCACGCCACTTGCTCCGGCGTGTTGATGACCAGCATGTCAGCCTGGTCACAAGGCATGCCGTTGAGAAAGTAGTCATTAAGAGCCCGGTAAATGCCGTCCGCGCCGGTTAGGTCATACTTGCCGCTAGCCTGGGCGTCGTGGCCACACTGCTCACCATGGGCGGCAAACACTTCACCCGCCGCGTTAAGGCCGGCATCACCGCAGTGGTCAACAAGGGCTTTGACAACCGCCGCCTCGCGGGTTTCCGCGAGAGTAATCTGGCGCTGCAGCCAGCCGTGAATATTGGTGTGGTCGATAACTTCAGCCAAGTCCACATCCGGCAGCGGCTCACCGTAGCTTTCCCATACCGTTGCCCGGATTTCTTCGGCCATGGGACCGCACAGTTCTTCCGCCCTCTCGTAAAGAAGTTGCTCCCGCTCAACAACGAAGCGGATTTTCTTGTAGAGCCAATAATGAATCCATCCTAAAAAAGCGCTCATGGATACCCCTCCTAATCTTTGCTTTACTTTTATCATACCCGCTTCCCTCGTCTCTGCATGTGATGCAGGTCATACTTTTGTCAAAATAAGTTGAAACAAGCCGCCGCTGACGCGCATAAGTCTTGCTCTGCCGGACTTTATTATCATGGCAAAAAGAGCCCCGACGACTGTGACAGTCTTGAGGTCTCTTCTGCAAAAAACAGCTATTGCTTGGCCGCATCGTCATACATGCGTTCAATAGTGTCGCGCAGGACATGGACTGCCCTGAACGCCGGCAAATCATTCATCCTTGCTCTCCCTCAGCAAAAAGTCGGCTAAATCATCGGAAACGAAAATCGGTCCGGCCGGCAAAGCCTTTTCGTCAAAAGCGGCAATCAGTTCGGCCGGCGACGCTGGCCGGTACTCAGGCAAAAGACATGCCTTCCAAGCCAAATAACCGACGATGGCACGGGGGCTTACGCCGCGCGCTCTGAGCGCCGCCAGCGACAAATCCTTTTGCCGTTTGGACAAGCGGTGTCCGTCCATCCCGTAGAGCAGCGGCACATGGGTAAACGCCGGCGCCGTCAGGCCTAGCAGATGATACAGCAGTAGCTGCCGGGGAGTGGAGGCTAGCAGGTCGTCGCCGCGCAGCACATGGGTGATGCCCATGGCCCCATCGTCTACGACCACCGCCAGTTGATAGGCATGAACCCCGTCCGAGCGGCGGATGATAAAATCGCCGCAGGCGACCGCCAATTTCTGCGTAACCGTTCCATGGACACCGTCAATAAAAGAAATACTCATGTCCGGCACGCGCAGGCGCAGCGCAGGACGCCGGCCGGCCTGGCGGAGCGCCTCGGCCCGATCATCGCTGAGGTGCCGGCAGGTGCCGGGGTAGACAAATTCGTGTTCGCCGGCATGAGGAGCGCTGGCGGCAGAGTGGAGTTCCGCCCGGCTGCAGTAGCAGGGATAAACCAGCCCGGCGGCGGTCAGTTTGGCAACAGCCGCTTCATAGCGGTCCCGCCGCTCATCTTGCCGGTAGGGTCCATAGGGGCCACCCACATCTGGCCCTTCGTCCCAGTCAAGGCCCAGCCAGCGCATATCGTCTAAAAGCTTCGCCGTAAAGATTGGCCGGGACCGGTCAGGGTCTAGGTCTTCGATCCGCAGCACCATCACGCCGCCTCGCCGGCGCACTTGCAACCATGCCAAAAGCGCTGTCCAGGCATTGCCTAAATGCATTTCGCCGGTCGGGCTGGGAGCAAACCGTCCGCGTACCTGGTCCATTACTTCTTCAGTCCCGTCCCGGTCAGCGGTACGACGATGTTCAGGCCGTGCGCCTCTTCTGGCTTAAAATACCGCTGCACACCGACCACCACCGCACTGGCCGTCGCTTCCGCATATATGCCCATGGCCCCCAGTTGTTCGTGAGCGGCGACAACTTCGTCATCGGTAACAGTTATGATATCACCGTCCGCTTCCCGGATCGCGGCGATAATTTCGTCTATGCGCATGGGCGTGGGTACGGCAATGCCCTCGGCAACCGTGCTACTCGCCGGCGCCGGCGCCAAGCCGTGGAACTTGCGGTAGACAGGCGCGCAGCTCACGCTCTGGACGGCGAGCAGGCGCGGCAGCCTGCCAAGCTCCTTAAAGCCAAGATAAAGCCCGAGCAACATCGTGCCGTTGCCAACCGGCGCGACGACATAGTCAGGTATCCCCACCTGTTCGTAGATTTCGTAGGCGATCGACTTTGTCCCCTCGAAGAACAAAGGATTGTAGACATGGGAAGCGTAATAAGTGGTTTCCGCGGCGGCAAGGATGGCGCGGGCCGTGTCGTCACGCGAGCCCGGCACCTTCACCACATTGGCTTGATAGGCGCTGAGCTGTTTTATTTTGCCCGGCGACGTACTTTCCGGGATGTAAATGTTGCACTTGATGCCGGCAGCGGCGCAGTAACCGGCAATGGACGCACCGGCATTGCCGGAAGAGTCTTCGACTACTTCGGTGATGCCGGCCGCTTTAATGGCGTTGATGAGGATAAAGGCGCCGCGGTCCTTGAATGAGCCGGTCGGCATAAAGTAGTCCAGTTTCAGGTTAACTTCGACCCCACCGAAGCAGCGCTTGATAATCGGGGTTACAACTTCGCCGAGCGACACGGTGATTGGCACGCGTTCCCCAGGCGCTTTCTTCAGGGAAAATAGGCCGCCGCACTCGCACTTATACTGAAGGCCACCGATTGGATAAGTTTTTTGGCACTTAGCGCACAAAAATTCCATCTTTATACTCCTTTCTGGTCAAGTTGCCCTGCTTTTCTGCCAGCAGACCTCGTCTCCGCCAACTTTCGCCGCTGCCGGGGCGAAACCCTGCTATCTTCCCGCAAAAGTGTAAGTACGCCTTTTGGGCAAAACCGCAAAGGCCGCTAAGGCCGCAACGGGCTACGCGCGTGACGGTTGTCGCGCTTGAATTTATATTATAGAACCGCGGAGAATATTTTTTACTTTAGCGCGATGAAATCGCGCTCTCCGCGGTTGAATAACTATTTTCATGCTTTTGTGGTGCCAATTTATTGGCATGATTAATCTTTGCGTCCTTCGTGGTTAAAAAATATACTTACATAAAAAACCGGCATGCCGCCTGATACAGCGCCTGCCGGTAGCAATCCCGGTTGCTTTGCCTTATTGGGCCAAGGCTTTCTGCAAATTGGCCAGGTTGTCGCGCATAACCGAAAGATAATTTTTACCCTGCTTTAGCTCTTCCTCGGTCAGTGATTCGAGCGGATTGAGTATGAGCAGCCCTGCCCCTGTTTCCCGGGCAATTGTCTCGGCCAATTTCGGGCTGACGACCGTTTCAAAGAAAATGTACCTTACTTTATTTTCGCGGCAAAAGCGCACAATGGAAGCCATGCGGTCCGGTGTCGGTTCGATGTCTGGTGCAAGTCCCATAATCGCTATTTCCCGCAGCCCATAACGCTTGGCAAGATAGCCAAAGGCGGCATGACTGGTGACAATATCGCGGCCCGGCAATTTTGCCAAAGCCTGACGGTACTCCTCATCCAACTTGCCAAGTTCGTCCTTAAAGCGGGTGCCGTTTTGGCGGTAGTAGTCGGCATTGGCCGGATCGATGGCCGCCAAAGCCTGAACGATATTGTCCACCTCCTGTTGGGCCAAGACGGGATCAAGCCAGACATGAGGGTCGCCGCCGTGGCTATGGGCATGGCCGTTCTTGGCATAGGCGTCTTCGTCATGACCTTCCAGCAAAGGTATGCCTTTACTGACGGCCACGGCCGACACATCGCCGAGTATCTCTTTGGACAGCAGCTTAGCCGCCGGCTCCAGGCCGGCGCCGTGATAGAGTAACAGTTTGGCGCCCTTGATCAGCGCCACATCCTTGGCTTTCGGTTCCCAGTCGTGCGGTTCGGCGCCGGGCGGAACCAAGAGCGCCACCTCCACTTTGTCGCCTCCTACCTGGCGGGTAAACTCGTAAACAGGGTAAACGGTTGCGACCACCTTGATTTTGGCAACGCCGCTGGCCTGCTCGGTCTTGGCTTGACCGCCGCACCCCCCGGCCGCAAGCATGGCCGCTGCCAGTACCAAAGCAAGCAACATATGGGCAATCTTACGCATAATTCTTCTCCTCGCATCAGTCTTTTGTCTTAATAAGAATGTTCTTATTTAATACTAAATAAAAATACCGCCGGCGTCAAGGCCGTTGGCAATTACCGCTAGTTTGCCCCGCTCTTTCCTTTTTATACAAAAGCCGGTAAAAAGTATTTTTCGAGTAATAAACCCGGGCAAACCGTCTATGCTGTGAAGGCAGTACCCAAAATTGCCAAAGGAGGAACGACGGTGAAGGCACAGAGCGCTGCTCTGTGCCTTCACTATTTACTCGATAAATGTCACAACTTCATCAAGTGGTTTACGTGGCGGGTTGGTCCCCTTGTCATCGGCCGGAACGCCGAGCGGCGTCATGGCCGCCAAATAGTAGCCAGGCTTGGTAAAGCCGACAAGCTTAGAAATTTCCTCGGCGGCGTAGGTCGGTCCCGTCATCCAGCAGGTACCGTAACCCAGGTTGGCGGCGGCCAGCAGTAAGTTTTCCATGGCGGCGGCGATGTTTTGCACGCCGGGATTGGGCCGGGCTAGCGCATGGATGAGATCGAGCGGCGCTGCCTTGGCCTCGGCCAGGTCAGTAGCCAAAGTGGGATAGGGCCCGGCATAGACGAGGATAACAACAGGCGCCTTCTTAAAGACGGTATGATAAGCCACCATGCCGCGGAAAGCTTTGCGCTTTTCCTCGCTAGGCAAGAGCTCGGCCAACTCGGCGTTTTTCCGCTCGACGATCTGTGCCATTTCGGCAATTTTTGCCTTATTCTTCACCACGACAAAATGCCAGTTCTGCAAATTCTTCCCTGACGGGGCATAGATGGCCGCCTTGAGGATTTCCCGCAGGTCATCGGCGGGAACGTCGGCGTCCAGAAAATTGCGCACACTGCGGCGCTTGTAAATAAAGTCCAGTTTGCCCATAGCTATTCTCCTTTCTCTTTACCAGTGATTATAGTATGCCCACCGGCGCCAACCGGCGTAAGCGGGCTTTAATCATTTCACGCTTATTTTACCACATTCTGCCGACAAAAAAAGCAAGGGCATCCCCCTTGCTTATGGTTACGCCTTGTAAAATTTTTACCCGATTACCCCGACCGAGTTTAAGAAGACCACTATCAGCGCCGCCGGGGTTACATAGCGGATAACAAAGAAGAATAGGTCGACCAGTCCGGCTACCCGGAGGGCGCCCCGGTTGGTCAGTTCCCGCCTTACATCTTCCCGGTCGGCTGCATAGCCGACAAACAGGGCAACCAGCAGGCCGCCTACCGGCAGCAGGATATTGGAAGAAATATAGTCAAAGAGGTCGAAGAACCCTTTGCCGAAAATCGTGATATGGCCGAGCAGGCTGGCTTTGTCCACCGACAAGGCGGCTAAGGCCCCAAAGGCCACGATGATGACCGCGTTTACCAGTACGGACATCCGCCGCGATAGGCCGTGCTCCTCGGCAAGATAGGCCACCAGCACCTCAACCAGCGACAGCATGGCTGTCGTCGCGGCGATTGAGGTCAGGAAAAAGAAGGCTACGAGCAATACATTGCCGAAGGGCATCTTGGAAAACACCAGCGGAATGGTCATGAACAGCAGTCCCGGCCCGGCGCCCGGTTCCATGCCAAAGGAAAACACCGTGGGGAAAATGGCGATACCGGCCAGCATGGAAACCAGCGTATCGGAAAGAGCTACTTTCGTAGCAGTGCAAAAAGTTGGTATCGGCCGTAAAATAGCTGCTATAGGTAATCATAACCCCCATGCCGAGCGATAGCTTAAAAAACGCCAGCCCCAACGCGGTAAGGATAACGGTCGGCGTCAGTTTGCTAAAATCGACTTGAAAGAGGAAATTGAGGCCCTCGGCTGCGCCGGGTAAAGTCAGCGCACGGATATCACAAATCAAAATGAGGATGAATAAGAGCGGCATTAGTGTTTTCGTAATCTTTTCAATGCCCTTCTGCACACCCAGCATCAGGATGGCGGAGACAACGACCATGACGATAACCTGCCAGATTATGGGCGACCACGGACCGATAACGACATTGCCGAACTGCGCTTTGGCCGTCTCGAGCGATACTTGCGCGAACTCGCCGCGGAGCGCCTTGAAGAGGTAAAAATACACCCAGCCAGCCACACAACTATAGAAGAACATAATGAGGTACACCGCCAGCACAGCTAAGGTTCCGGTATGCTTCCACGCCGTTCGCGGCGCCAGCTTTGCAAAGGCGCCCACCGCATTGCGGCGTGCCTTACGGCCGATATAAAACTCGCCCAGCATGACGGGCAGGCCAACCAGGAGAATACATACCAGGTAAACCATGAGAAAGGCGCCGCCGCCGTATTGCCCGGTCAAATAGGGAAACTTCCAGATGTTGCCAAGCCCAACGGCCGAACCCAACGTGGCGAAAAACACGGCCAGCCCGGAGGAAAAGCCGTCGCGCTTTATTTTTGTCTGCCCTTGTACTGTTTGCATATCACTACTCCCTTTTGCATAATTTGTGAAATTGTACTAAACAGTCACCCGTCTGTCAACGCTGCCGGCGGGCGACAAAATACTGTATACACCGCTTAGCCCGCGTATAAGGCATTTTTCACCACCGGCCCTTCTGTTTACAAGTTTACATTTAAACTTCACTTTTTCCCCATGAAAAAAGACAAAAGTCCTCTCTTGCATACCCGGTGCCGCCTGTGGTACCATATAAGCAAAAATGACATAGCAGGCGATGATGGGGAGAGTATGGCCGCCGCTTCTTTCGACAGAGAGCCGGGCTTGGTGGAAACCGGCGAAAGGCCGCAGCCAGAAAGCCACCCTGGAGCCGTCGGGCCGAACGGACAAAGTAAGCCTGACCGTATCCTGGCGTTAACAGGATCAAAGGGAGCCGGACGCTTGCCGGCTAATATAGGTGGTACCGCGGGAACCAAAGTTCTCGTCCTTGAAGGGACGGGAACTTTTTATTTTTGGTAAAGAGGAGGTTTTGCTAATGAAAGAACTATTAGAACTGCTGGAAAAAGACCACCGGCTAACGGTCGAGCAGCTGGCCGCCATGCTGGACCGGCCGGTCGGGGAAATTGCGGCGGCGCTTAAGGATCTGGAAGCGAAAAAGGTCATTCTTAAATACCACACCTTTATCAATTGGGAAAAGGCCGGCGTAGACACCGTTACCGCTTTGATTGACGTCCGTATCACACCGCAGCGGGAAGTTGGCTTTGACGCGATTGCCGAACGCATTTGCCGGTTCCCGGAAGTGCGCAGCTTGTACCTCATGTCCGGCGCCTATGATCTGGCCGTCATCGTCGAAGGGAAAAACATGAAGGAAGTGGCCCGCTTTGTCGCCACCAAACTGGCCACGATGGAAGGCGTTGTGAGTACCACCACCCATTTCATCCTCAAGCAGTACAAGGAAGCCGGAGTTATCCTGGAAGACCGGGAAGAAGACCGGAGATTGGCGGTGACGCCATGACCTGGGCTGACCGCGTCTCTCCGCTCGTCAAATCTATCCCGCCGTCAGGCATCCGCCGCTTTTTCGACATTGTGGCCGAAATGAAGGGCGTCATCTCGCTGGGGGTGGGCGAACCGGACTTCATCACCCCCTGGCATATCCGCGAAAGCTGCATCCACGGTCTCCACCGCGGTTATACGGCCTATACATCCAACTTGGGCCTGCTGGAGCTGCGGGAAGAAATCGTCCGGCTGCTCGCGCGCGACTACCAGGTGACCTACGATCCGCGGAAAGAAGTGCTCGTCACCGTCGGCGTGAGCGAAGCCTTCGATTTAGCGATGCGGGCTGTCCTCAGCCCCGGCGACGAAGTGCTTGTCCCCGAGCCCTGCTATGTTTCGTATAAGGCCTGCGTCACCCTTGCCGGCGGCAAACCCATCCCGGTGCCTACCACCATCGAAAACGAGTTCCGCCTGACGCCAGCTGAGCTTGAAGCCTACATCACCCCGCGCACCAAAGTGTTGGTCATCGGCTACCCCAACAATCCCACGGGCGCGGTTATGACCCGGGAGGAACTGGCGCAGATTGCCGCCTTTGTCAAAAAACACGACCTCATCGTCATTTCCGACGAGATTTACGGCCGATTGACTTACGAAGGCACGCACACTTGTTTCGCCAGCCTGCCGGATATGCGGGACCGAACCATTTTGCTCAACGGTTTTTCCAAAGCCTATGCCATGACCGGCTGGCGGCTGGGCTACGCTTGTTCCAACCCTGACTTCATTGCCGCCATGACAAAAATCCACCAGTACACCATGCTGTGCGCGCCCATCACCGCCCAGGTGGCCGCCATCGAGGCGCTGAAAAACGGCGAGGCAAGCGTAGACAAGATGGTGACCGAATACAACCGGCGCCGCCGCCTAATGCTTAACGGTTTCCGGGAGATGGGCCTGACCTGCTTTGAACCAAAAGGCGCCTTCTATATTTTCCCATCCATCAAAGAAACCGGTATGGACTCCCTCTCCTTCGCCGAAACGCTTTTAAAGGAAGAGAAAGTTGCGCTGGTACCCGGCAACGCCTTCGGCGACAGCGGCGAAGGCTATGTACGCTGCTCATACGCCACCTCGGCCGCCAATCTTGCCGAAGCCCTCGAACGCATCGGCCGCTTTGTCAGAAAACGCCTTAGCTAAGACAACTCCCCGGTTGCGTCGATCGCTACCGGGGAGTTCCACTTCTAAAGGTTTAGACAACATCACTATGGCAGGGGTTTTGTTTCTTTTCTATTCGTACCTTAGCGCGTCAATGGGATTCAATAGTGCCGCCTTGCGGGCCGGGTACAGCCCAAAGAACAGACCGATGCCGACGGAAAAACCAAAAGACACGAAAATAGGCAACGGAGTGATAACGGTATTCCAGCCGGCAAAGGAGGAAATTGCGTAAGAACCGCCTATACCCAGCGCGATGCCGATAACGCCGCCGATTACGCCGATAACGACCGCCTCAATCAGAAATTGCATAAGGATATTAGAATATTTTGCCCCTAACGCCTTACGGATGCCAATTTCCCGCGTCCGTTCGGTGACAGATACCAACATGATGTTCATAATGCCAATACCGCCGACCACGAGGGAAATCGCCGCTATACTGCCTAGCAGCATGGTGATCGTAGCAGTCGTTTCCTGGGCTGTGGCCATTACGCTGGCGAGGTTGCGCACCGTAAAGTCGTCCGGTTTGTCAGGCGTAATGCGGTGACGCGACCGCAACAGGCCGGTGATACTGTCCTGAACCTGGTCGATAACATCGGCGCTGGCCGCCTGTACACTGATGGTCTGGATATACGTAATCCCCATCAGCCGCTCTTGGGCAGTGGTAAGGGGAATGATAACAATATCGTCCTGGTCTTGGCCCCCGGCCGACTGGCCTTTACTTTCCAAGACCCCGATCACCTTAAACGGGGCGTTATTGATACGAATATTCTGGCCGACCGGATTTCCGTTGCCGAACAAGTTGCCGGCAACCGTCGAGCCAATAACGGCAACGCGATTTCTTGCTGCCACATCTTCAGGGGTGATAAAGCTGCCGCTCTGGACGCTTAAATTGCGGACATCCATATATTCCGGGGTTGTTCCCTGGACGTTGGTAGTCCAGTTCTGGTTGCCCGCAACAACCTGATACTGCCGGCCGACGCTGGGAGCGACCGCACTTACGCCGGGAACCTCACGGGCAATGGCCTGCGCATCTTTCAGCGTCAGCGTAGTATTCGTCCCCGCCGCTTGCCGGACACCGGAAGACGAAGCCGCCCCCGGAGTAACAATGATAAGATTGCTCCCGAGGCTGGCAATCGAGTTTTGCACCTTATCCCGCACGCCCAGGCCGATGGAAACCATGGCGATGACCGCGCCTACCCCGATGATAATGCCGAGCATGGTAAGGACCGAGCGCAATTTGTTGGCGACCAATGCATTTAAGGCGATCTTTACGCTTTCCCACAACACATCAATCATCCCTTTCTGTATCCCGGACGATGCGCCCGTCCCGGACGTGGATCACCCTTCTGGCGTAGGCGGCAATATCGGGCTCGTGGGTTACCAGGATAATCGTCCGTCCGCAGGAGTTGAGGCTTTGAAAGATTTCCATTACCTCATTGCCTGACTTGGTATCAAGGGCACCGGTAGGCTCGTCGGCCATAATAATAGACGGCTCGTTTACCAGCGCCCGCGCGATGGCAACCCGCTGGCGCTGACCACCTGACAACTCATTCGGTAAGTGGTTCATCCTGTGTTCCAGCCCAACGGCAGCCAATGCCGCCGCTGCTCGTTTCTGTCGTTCTTTAACACCGACACCGGCATAAACAAGCGGCAAGGCTACGTTGTCGATAGCCGACATCCGCGGCAATAGGTTGAAGTTCTGAAAGACAAACCCAATCTTTTTATTCCGGGTCAGCGCCAGTTCATCGTCAGTCAGCGACGATACTTCTTGGCCATCGAGCAAATACGACCCGCTTGTCGGCCGGTCCAGGCAGCCCAAGATATTCATTAATGTCGATTTACCTGAACCCGACGGCCCCATGATGGCAGTAAACTCGCCTTCCCGAATCTTTAAGGTCACGCCGGCCAGGGCGGCGACCGGTGTGTCGCCCATTTGGTAGATCTTGGTTATATCAGATAACTCAATCCCCATTTCCCGGCCTCCTTACATGCGGCGCATCATGTTAAGCGGATTGGAGGAAGGCCGTCCTTGTTGACCGCCGCCGGTTTGCCCTTGTGCCTGCGTCTTCGGCAGCGATACGACGACCTTATCACCCTCCTTGAGCCCACTGGTAATTTCTACCCGGTCATCGCCAACACTGCCGGTGGTGACGGGCACATTTTGGGTCTGGCCGTTATCACCGATAACGATAACATACTTACCTGTTTTATCTGTCCGTATCGCCGAAAGCGGCAATGTCACCACGCCTTTCCTTTCGCTGACCGTGATGGACACCCTGGCAACCATCCCGGGATTTAGCAAGTTTTCCGCATTATTAACGTCGATAGTCACCGGATAGTAGGTGACATTCTGCTGGACGACCGGTTTTTTGGAAATGGTAGCCACCGTACCCGTAAACTCTTTACCGGGATAAGCATCAACGGTAAAGGTGACTTTTTGGCCAAGCGCTACTTTACCAATATCGGTTTGGTCCACCTGCGCTTCGATCTGCATTTTCGACATATCGGCCACCGTCAAAATTACGGTCGGGTTGTTAACACCCTGGGTCACCATTTCTCCGGCGGAAAGCGGTTTGCCGATCACCGTGCCGTCAATGGGCGAAACTATCACGGCCTCGCTTAGTTTTGACATAACTTCGTCGTAGCTTGCCTTGGCAATATTGTAGTCCATGCGGGCAGTATCGAGCTGTTCTTTTGATGCGCCGCCGATGGCGGTCAGCCTGGCGATTCGCTCATATTTGACCGCGGCATTATCAAGCCGCTCTTTGGCCTGAGTTACCTGGGCCTGCAGCCCGCTGTCTTCTAATATGACGAGAACCTGGCCAGCCTTTACTTGGTCGTTCTCCTTCACTTTTACCTCTTTGATTTGCGCCGTTATCTTTGAACTTATATCAACCATATTTACCGGTTTGATTGTGCCGGTTGCCGCCACGGTAGCAACAATGTCGCCGCGTTCCACCTGGATAACTTGTTGCGGCGCAGCCGCCGACATCTTGCCGGCGCCTTGCGCGAAGAATAAACCGGCGATAACTGCGGCCAGACCGCCCAGCCCGAGGAGCAGCCACTTTTTATGCTGCTTAGTTTTCAGCCACACTTCTCGCATAATATTTACCTCCGTCATTTTCTCAACTCTGTTGCTAAGCCTATCGCTTTATCCAATCTGGCTTTATTAACATTGTAATCGTAGAGGGCTTGAACATGATTGGTCTTGGCCTGAGTGAGCGCCAATGCGGTGGTAACGCCAAGCTCAGCCTGCTTAATCTGCGCTTTGGTCCGACCACCGGTGTAAAGTTGCCAGCTCATTCTTAAGCTGCTATTTAGGCGTCTTGGCCAGGTGCATCAGCGCCCCGGTCCTGAAAACTGTAACTACTGCCAAGTGAAATGCTCGGCAGCTTTCCTGCTTTGGCTTCACTAACCCCCCCACAGCGACCGCTCTTTGTCTTCTTGCGCTATTTGGAGCGCCGGGTTATTTTTTAAAGCCAAATCAATACTTTCGGCCAGCGACAGCTTGATCGGCGCGGCGAACAAGAATGACTGTTGCAAAATAATTAGACCGGCAGTGATAACAGCTGCCTTATTTTTTAGCCGCATTATCGTTAGCAGCCTCCTTCTTTCAGTTCGGCTAAGTTTTATTGGTGCTTACCCCTGGTTGTCTAATACTGGTCTACATACGGCCAATCCAACCGCCCTGGTCGCTTGGATTGACTTTATTATGCGGGATAAGTTTTAGATTTTTTTTAGAAAACGGCTCACCTATTAAAACAAAAGCCACCGGTACCAAAACCGATGGCCGAAATTAACCTTGCTCAAACTCTTTTAATAAATTTTACCGGCAAAAGCACACTGAACTTTGTCCCTACGCCGACCTTGCTCTCCACCCATATTTTGCCTCCATGCTTTTCGACAATCCACTTGGCAATCGCCAGTCCTAAACCGGTTCCGCCTTTTTCCCGTGACCGGGCTTTATCGCCCCGATAAAACCGGTCGAAAACACGCGGCAAATCCTCCGGCGGTATCCCCTGCCCGGAGTCTTCGACCGTTAGCAGAATATGGCTGCCCTGCCTGACCCCGGTGATTAAGATATGCCCGGGAGGCGGCGTGTATTTTACGGCATTGTCCAATAAAATGACCAGCAACTGATATAGCCGTTCCCGGTCGCCCACTAGTTCTAGTTGTTCATACACCGCCACGGTCAGGGTATGTCCTTCCAACTGGGCCAGCGGTTTAAACTGTTCGCTAACAGCATCGACCAGCTCGCTTAAGCTGACCGCACCCAGTTGCAGCTCAGACTGATTAGCATCGGCCCTGGCTAAAGTGAGCAAATCGGCAACCAACCTTGTCATCCGCCTGACTTCCCTGACGATGTTGGTAACCCGGATACTTTCATCTTCGATGGTATGGTCAGGGTGTCTCAGCATAAGTTCAGCATTGCTTTTTATTACGGCTAGCGGTGTGCGCAATTCATGAGAAGCATCGGCCACAAACTGCTGCTGCTTCTCCCAGGCCGCCTGAATGGGAACCATCGCCCGCCTGGCTAAGTAATATCCTGCCATGATAATAATAAGCATCCCGATAACCAGTCCGCTGACAATAATCATAAAAAGGTTGCGGAGTAAGGCGACCTCGGAATCGACGATACTCACGGCAATGACGTCTTTTACGACAATTGGCCCGCGCTCGGTCTGCAGGACATTTTCCTCATACCGGTATGGCAGGCTAATAAGTCGGTAAGCATGGCTGTCAACTTCGCTAATGTGGACTTTCCCCGCATCGACCTGTGAAGCCAACGCAGCAAGACGCTCCAGCTCGGCAACCTCGCTGGGAAAAGAACTGGTAACCCGCCCCTGGCTGTCGCGCACCAAAATAATGATGCGCGGATCAAATAAAAACCGGACCCGTCCTGGCAGAATGGCACGCCCATTTACGATTTTAAAGTTTTCCGCTTTAAACCGCATTGCATCATCAACTTTATCAAAAAGCCGGTAAGCCACATACCCGTACAGCACGGCACCAAAGGTCAAAAAGATCAGCAAAAATACCACCGAGTTGATTATTGACAACCGGCGTAGCGTCCGCTGAAACATAACTTATTTCTCCTTAAGCATAAATCCTGCGCCGCGGATGGTTTGGATTAGGTTGTCCCGGTCGAAAGAGGCTAACTTTTTGCGCAGGTAATGGATATATAGATCAACCACGCTGATCGTGGTTTCCGAAGCAAATCCCCATACCCGGTCAAAAATTTGCTCTCTGGTTAAAATCTGTTCCTTATTTAACATTAGAAACTCTAACAGTTCATATTCCTTGGCAGTTAACCCCAATGCCTGGCCTTCGACAAAACCGTCCCGCAGCTTGCCATCGATCACCACGCCGCCATAACTTATTTTCCCGTCTTTCCCTAGGTTGCCGCTGCGCCGCAGCAAAGCCTTTATCCTGGCTAAAAGTTCCGGGATGGCAAAGGGCTTTGTTAAATAGTCATCGGCGCCGGTCTCAAGGCCGTTGACGCGGTCAGCCACACTATCCCGCGCGGTTAATAGCAAAATCGGCATGGTGTGCCCGGTCGCACGTACCCTTTTGATGATTTCCAAACCGCTAATTTCCGGCAGCATAATGTCCAGCACCAGCAGATCATGAATTCCCTGTTCGGCTAAATATAACCCCTCGTCCCCGGTTGCTGCTTCATCGACAAGGTAGTTTTCTTCGGTTAAGAGCGCAACGACGGCTTCGCGCAGCGCATGATCGTCTTCAACCACGAGAATTCTCACCTGAACCACCATCCCTGACGCAAATATCTTGGTTAGGTATATTCAACCAATCCTTAGCAAAATCATGCTCAAGTTAGCTTTCTTGATTAGGTGCCACCGGTCAAAAGATTACCAGCGTGATAGGCAAAAAGCCTTAGTAGAAACAACGGCAACAGGCGCTTGCCGAGCAAGCACCTGTTGCCTCACCCTTGCCGATTATTTATCGCCGCCAAACTTATGGCCGTGCTTGGGATACTGGCCGTTAATCAGGTCAGCAACCCGGCTAGGCAGATTAGCCTTTATTTTTTCCGCTTTCTCGGCCGAAATGCGGCCGGCGTTTACGCCTTCATCAATTTTCTTGGACATTTCACTCACCAAAAAGTCTTTAAGTTCCTGGGCGGTAACGCCATGTTCCTCGGCAATCGCGGCCAACGTCTTACCGGCCTTCAGCTCGGCACGCAATGTTTCCGCATCAATTTTTAGCAGTGCCAACAACTCGGGATTTTGGAACATGCCGAGCCGATGCATCGGGCCATGGCCATTATGCAATAGTCCTTCACGGTGGATCATGGTCGTCACGCGCGGCTCAAGCCCAGCTTTCATCTTCGCGGCCTTGTCGGCATCCAGGCGGCCGGCCTTTACTGCTTCGTCAAGGCGTTGGCTTATTTGGTTGACTAAAAAATTTTTAAGCGTTTGCTCGGAAACACCGTGCTCCCCGGCGATAGTCGCCAGTGATTTGCCGGCTTTGAGCTCGCTCTTTAAGGTTGCTGCGTCTATATTCAGCAATTCAAGCAGGGCAGTGTTGTTGCGCCAGAAATGTCCCATCTCCCGTTGGTGCTCAAAACCCTCTTTGTTTACAAAAGCATATTGGGCACCGCCTGCAGCGTCTTGGCGCTCTGCCGGTATGGCAGCCAGAACTAGGCCATTTGCCGCAAACACCGTAGCAACACTGGCTGCTAGCAGCCATTTTTGGGGTTTGTTCATTGAAATCCAACCATCCTTTCCCTGTTTGATATTTTTATGGGGGCTATGGTTGTATTATCGCGCATTTTTTTTAGATTATTTTTAGAAAAAATTTTTCAAAATATCGGTTGCCAATATAGCCGACACCTGGCTGTTTCAGTTGTTCATTGTTTTCCCTATATCCGGTATAATGATAACGATAAACGCTTGTCTGAGGTGAATAACACATGAAACATTCCTTGGTCAAAAACATACAGGAACATTACCATGGCATGAGCGCCAGTCATAAAAAAATCGCCGAATATCTCCTGGATCACTACGACAAAGCCGTTTTTCTCACCGCCAAAGAGCTCGGCCAAACACTCGGCGTTAGTGAAGCAACCGTCATCCGTTTTGCCGTAGCGCTAAACTACAAAGGGTACCCCGAACTCCAACAGGCTTTGCAGGACATGGTTAAAAATAAAATTACGACAGTGGAGCGGCTGCGGCTGGCGTTGCTGGACGGGCAAACCAATCTGCCGCATAAAGCGTTAAGCACCGACATCAGCAATATTCAATTAACCATGGAGGAAGTTACCAGCGCCGACTTTGAAAAAGCCGTCAATGAAATCATCCAGGCCCGCAATATTTACATCGTTAGTTTACGCAGCGCCACAGCGTTAGGCTATTTCCTCCATTTTTACCTGCAGCTCCTTTTACAAAACAGCCGCCTCATCCACGGCGTGGGAACCTTTTTTGAGGAGATCAGGCCGGCCGGCCCGGGTGATTTGGTGATCGGCATTTCGTTTCCCCGCTATACCAGACAGACAGTTGAAGGCTTAAAATATGCCCGGGAAAATGGGGCACGCGTCCTTGCCATAACCGATTCGCTTACTTCGCCGCTGGCACCGTATAGCCATCATGTCCTGACCGCCCGCAGCCAGCAAATCTCATTTATCGATTCCTTTGCCGCGCCACTCAGCCTCATTAACGCCTTAATTCTGGCCGTAGGCGCTCGCGACAGCGCCAAGACAGCGGACGTACTGCGCCAGATGGAGGCCGTATGGGAAAGCTACCGGGTATACCATTCCGAATGACTAAAGCAGCCCAGGATTACCCTTGGGCTGCTTTGCTCTTAATTCACTCCCCATATTCGCTTGACATCGTCCGGTGTGGCGATTTCCCTGCCCATTGCCTTGGCAATATTCACAATCCGCTCGACAAGGGTGACATTGGTAGCCAGTACGCCTTTGCTGTAATAAATATTGTCCTCAACCCCGACGCGAACATGTCCGCCTAAAGCCATGGCGATCATGGAAAGCGGCACATGCTGCGGGCCAATCACCGACACACTCCAGACGGAATTGGGCGGCAGGCTTTCCACCAGGAAAAAGAGGTTTTTCGGCGTGGCCGGCAGCGACCCCTTTACCCCCAGCACCAGATTAAACAGCAGCGGTTCCTTAAGAAGACCGGCCTTGTGCAGCTGGACGGCATTATTAATCATGGCGGTATCAAATATCTCCAGCTCCGGCTTGATATTTCGCTCCAGCATGATTTTCGCCAGGTACTCAATCAACGCGGGATCATTAACATTGGCGGATGTGGGAAAGTTGGACGACCCTGTCGCGAGGCTCGCAGACGCCGGATTAAGCGCCAGGGCTTCGGCCCGATCCTGGGCGGTTTTGCCGGCCCGGGCCCCCGTGGAAATTTGCCGAATAATGGGACAGCCCTTTTCGTCCAGGCGGCGGAGAATTTCGGCAAAAAACTTGATTTCGTGAGTTGGTCTGCCCTCTTCGTTACGGGCATGAATATGTGCTACGGCTGCTCCCTTTTCATAGCAAGCCGCAATATCTTCAGCGATTTCCTCCGGCGTAACCGGAACGAAAGGCGTCATTGCTTTTGTTGGCACATTGCCGGTAGGAGCAACGGTAACAATCAGCTTTTCCATGTCGGCTATTCTCCTTTATTTATACTGGGAAATTGACTTGTCAAATTCGGCAAAGCCGGCCACCATAGCCTCAACTAATTCGTCCGCCTGTTCTTTGGTGATGATAAGCGGCGGCGCCAAAAGGAATTGATCGCCGTTTTCCCCGTCGGCATTGCCGCTGCCGGGATAAACGACAACGCCATGCTTCATCAGGGTGACCGTTAATTTTTCGGCCAACCCCAAAGCAGCAGGAAACGGTTCTTTCGTCGCTTTGTTTTTGACGATTTCTACGCCCTGCATCAAACCCTTGCCGCGGACATCGCCGACAAACCAGAATGGCTGCAGCTTTTCCCGCAGCTTCTCCAGAAGATAACTGCCAACAACCCGCGAGTTTTCGACAAGCTTATCTTCGATTAAAGTTCTGATGACCGCTACGGCTACCGCTGCCGAGAGGGGATTGCCGCCGTAAGTGTGCCCGTGAACGAAAATGCCCGAACCCTGTTTGAAAGTCTCGTAAATTTCATCTTTGACAATGACGGCGCCGAGAGGCGAGTAACCGGCGCTCATGCCTTTGGCCGCACAAATCATGTCGGGTATGACACCGTAATCCTCGATGGCGAACATTGCGCCGGTCCGTCCGAACCCGGTCATGACTTCGTCGGCGATCAGCAGAATGTCGTAGTGGTCGCAAATTTCACGGACGATTTTAAAATAATCCTTATGGGGCACAATGGCGCCGCAGGCCGCTCCGCCTACCGGCTCGGCGATAAAGGCAGCAATGGTGTCGGCGCCTTCCAGCTTGATGACGCGTTCAAGATCCAGGGCACATTCCACGGCGCATGTCTCCTGCTCTTTGCCGAAAGGACAGCGGTAGCAGTACGCCGGAGCAACATGGGGAAAGTTCAATAATAGTGGTGTGTATTTTTTGCGGCGTTTGTCACCGGTCATGGACAAGGCCCCGATCGTATTGCCATGGAAACTCTTCCAGCGAGAAATCACCCGGTACTTCCCCGTTTTGCCGTCCCGTTCCAGGTAATACTGGCGAGCCATCTTAAGCGCGGCCTCAGTGGCCTCCGAACCGCCGGATACTAAATAGAGCTTATTGAGCGAACCAGGTGCGAGGCTGGCCACGAGGTCAGCCAGCTCCTTGATCGGTCCGGAGGTCCAGCGTGATAAATGACTAAAAGCCACCTTTTGGGCTTGCTCGGTCATAGCCCTAATCACGCGGGGATGAGCATGGCCGAGGTTGGACACCGCCGCCCCTGAACAGGCGTCCATGTAACGGTTGCCGTCCTTGTCGTACAGGTAAATGCCTTCGCCATAATCGACTTCCAGATACGTTTTGGTCAAATTGCGGTAAAAAACGTTATCCATTTCACTCCCTCCTTGCATTATGAAACTTTTCCTTCATTATATCATTGTTCATAAAATATTTCCATCATAAATTTAAAGAAATGTTGAAACTGCCAAAGACGCAAAGATATCCATGCCAATAATTGGCATCACAAAGCATGAAAACATTGAAGTTTAACCACAGAGGACACAGAGCGCGTGATATCTATCACGCGAAGAATATAATAATTTAAATTTCTCCGCGTCCTCTGTGGTTCCCTATATTTTCCAACTTGAAGTCACTGATTTTTCAGGGTAGTACGCAACGGGTAGCAAATAAAAACTCCCTTCTGCCCAAAGCAGAAGGGAGTTTTTATTTGCTGTAGCTTAACAGAAAGTCATTACCCAGTTCCACATATTTTTGCAATACGTTCACTAGTCGCTTTTGCTGTTGTTCATCCATGTCATCCATGATAACGGTGCCGATGGCCTCCTGCATCATGCTGCGAATCTGGAACGGGTAATAACCAAGGCGAATGAGCTGCTTGCACAGCTTTCTCACCTGTTTTTCAACACTCATCATTTTGTTGCCTCCCCCCTAAACTGTATTGGCAATTACTGATCTCAGAATTAGCCACAAAATTACCAATGCCAGTGCAGAGAAAGGACTGGAATGCGAAGGCAAATGCCTGTGGCGGCAAACTGAACTTGCTCTACTATAACATAGTAAACGCGAGCCGTCAAATGTAATTTTTCCCATAGCCGCGTTTATAATCGCCACGCTTACCGGAGATAAGCCAGCCCTACCTTCATAATTGGCGGATTTATCCCCCAGAAAGACGCCACCAGCAAGAATATCATTTCGGCATCAACCAGCTTCAACCAGCTTCTTATCGCCCTTGTTGCCCTCCCGGTTATAGATATTCCACAGTAAAATCTACTTGTTCCACTTCGGCGTTGTCTTCCACAATCCGCCGGATAATGCTAATTTGCCGCTCTAATAGCGCCTTGTCACCACTCACCATCGCCACGGCGATGACGGCACGCTGCCAAAGATCCTGGGCGTCGGTCTCGGCCACCGACGCATTGGTACGGGCCTTAATGCGCTCTATGATACTTTTGAGAATTTGGCGTTTGCCTTTCAATGACCCGGCGCCCGGCAGAAAAAGGTCAATGATGCACACGGCGACAAACATGCTAAGCACCCACAATATTGACAACAAATTTACGGCGGCGCGGACCGTCGAACTCGCAAAAATAAATACCCTGCCACCTGCCCAGCCAAAGCCTGCCAGCCACGATTGGCACCGTCACGGAACACCCTAAAAGTGAACTCTTAACATGAGCCAGCGAATTGCCCTCCCGATGGCGGTAAGGCAGGCGCGGCGCCATTTCCGCCAGCGCCGCCAGCATGTCGCGGACAACGTCGGGGTCAGCGTTTTCGTTAATTGTAACCGCCGCGGTAGTATGGGGCACAAAAATTTGACAGAGCCCCTGCTGCACCGCAGCAGCTTCAACCGCGGCGGCAACCAAATCGGTTATATCAATAAAGCCTTCGGCCGGCGTATTGATTTCAAACTCGCGCATACGATCACTCCTAGGGTAAATACTGCCATACTTCTATTATAAAGGAAAATCAGAAAAATTTTATACTTCATCACCATTTGTCTTTCCAATATAACCAAAAAGGGAAACCTGCATTTACAGGGTTCCCCTTTTGCTACATAATCATATTAGCGTTTGGCCGCTGAGGCGGTGACCGACGATGTCGCCACTGCCGGCCAGCAAGTCCCCTCACTGTCAACCTCCTCGCCAAAGAGCGCGCCGGCCAGAGCCAAAGCGGCGCTCACGGTGCGGTCGTCCCGGTCAAGCAGCGGGTTGACTTCGACAAACTCGGCCGACGTTATGATGCCTGATTGGTGCAGCAGGACAAGCGCAGCAAGGCTGTCGCTATAGCTAATACCACCCGCCACCGGCGTACCTACGCCGGGAACTTCCAGCGGATCAATGCCATCAAGGTCAAAACTGAGATGAACGCCATCGCATCGGGCAGACAGATAATCAACCGTTTCAGCTATTACTCGCGCAATACCTAAGCGACTAACATCATCGGCGGTATATACCCGGATTTTCCGTTCGGCAATAAGCAGGCGCTCGCCGGGGTCTAAATCCCGAATGCCAATCATCACGATATTTTCCGCTTTCACTTTGCCTACATAACCGCCAATCCCGGTTAAGGCCGGATGGCCCAGGCCCATGCTGGCAGCCAGCGGCATGCCGTGGATGTTGCCGCTGGGAGTAGTTTCCGGAGTGTTCAGGTCGCCATGAGCGTCATACCAGATTACGCCCAGGTTGGCGTAATGGCGGGAGATGCCGGCAAGCGTGCCAATGGCGATGCTGTGGTCGCCGCCGAGGATGAGCGGAAACCGTCCGGCGGCCACCGTGCGTGATACCTTGGCCGCTACTTTTTCACTCGCCGCGACGATTGGCTGCAAATTTTTCAGCATTTTGTTCTGACGCTTGTAGGGCGCTTTCGTACCGACCGCGATATGCCTTCGTCGCTGACGCGGTACGCCAGCCCCTTCAACCGCGTCACCAAACCGGCCGCGCGCATGGCATCAGGCCCCAGGTTGGCGCCAAACCGCGTCTGGCCTAGCCACATCGGCACGCCGATAACGGAAATCCCCTTCCTCATTTTCTTCATCATCCTCTCCCGCCAACGAAAATTGCTAACTGAGACTATATTTTAAAGCCATCTTCCCCGCTATGCAATAGGTTGAACAAAAAAATTTCGCCGCTCAGCCTATCTTTGCCACCAGCGGCCCCAGCCACAAGTCTTCGGTCGTTACCACCGGTTCGCCCAGGCGGCGATGCGGGATAAAATCGCCGTGGCAATCGGAGCCACCGGTCACTATCATGCCGTGGCGGCGGCACCAGGCCAACGCC
>NZ_AAWL01000023.1 GCF_000169155.1 Thermosinus carboxydivorans Nor1 | reverse complement strand
TGCCCGACTGAATAGAGTTACGGTATTCATCTCTGGTAAGGCGCGCTCCTCCATGCATGACAAGCGGTACCTGAACGGCGGCGCTGAGTTCGCTTAAACGGGAAAAGTTCAACTTCGGCGCGCCGCGGTATGCCCCATGGTTGTTGCCTACCGCAACAGCCAGCGCATCAACTCCTGTTTTGTCAACAAAGTCAGCCGCCATTTCCGGTTTCACCAAATTATCTTCATTGATATCATGCAAACTATCATAATAGCCAACATAGCCCAATTCACCCTCGACAGAAATACCAAGGGAATGGGCTATGCGACTGATTTCTTTCGTCCGTTTTAAGTTTTCACTAAAAGACAAAGATGAGCCGTCAAACATTACCGAGGTAAATCCCCAACGAATGGCCTTCATAATACCTTCATAAGTATGCCCATGATCAAGATGTAATGCAACCGGGACAGTGGCTTTCTGGGCAGCACGCACCATTGCGGCGCCAAGAGTGTCGACGTCAACGAATTTAAACAGCCGCTCCGGAATACCGAGCACCAATGGTGTTTTTAGTTCTTCCGCAACTTCGACTACTGCGCCCAACGTTTCAAAGTTGAAGACATTGAACCCGCCCACTGCGTACTTACGCTTCTGTGCATCTTGAAGTAGTTCACGCATCGTTACTAAGGCCAAGGTTGAACTCCTCCTTATTGGATTATTTTAGTGGTACTCCAGCTAATATATTTTATTCGCGAGCCACCACAAAAAACCTGCCGAATTATCTTAAAAATTATAATTTAACCGCAATTCAAAACGAGCCGTTCATTAACTTAGACAAAATTGTTTCCAGTTTTTCCGCGATTATGCAAATAAAAACGACTCTTGAAAACAAAATTCAAGAGTCGTCTATTTATTAAAGTTGGGCCTTTGCTGTTTCAACAAGTTTACTGAAAGCAGCCATATCATTTACTGCCAAATCGGCAAGCATTTTACGATTAACTTCCACGCCTGCTTTTTTCAAGCCGTTAATAAGCTGGCTGTAAGATAAGCCATTGATACGAGCCGCCGCGTTAATTCGAGTAATCCAGAGTTTACGGAATTCGCCTTTCTTGGCCCGACGGTCACGACGCGCATAGTACAGAGCTTTCATTACTAGCTCGTTAGCTTTCTTAAACTGTTTGCTTCTGGCGCCACGATAACCTTTTGCCAGTTTTAAGATTTTTTTGTGACGTCTATGTGCAGTTACTCCTTTTTTTACTCTTGGCATGTGTATAACCTCCTAGCAATTATCGTTGTAGTCTATATTCATTACGCATAAGGCAGCATGCGCGCTACACGTTCATAGTCCGCTTTGCTTACCAGGGCGGCCTTGCGTAGATTACGTTTACGCGCCGGAGATTTTTTCTCAAGAATATGGCTCTTGAAAGCTTTCGCGCGTTTAAATTCACCAGAGCCAGTAACTTTAAAACGTTTTGCAGCACTTTTGCGAGTTTTAATTTTCGGCATGATTGGTCCTCCCTTTAATTATGTGTCTTGGGTGCAAGAATCATAATCATATTTTTCCCTTCCAGCTTAGGCTCGCGTTCCACGGCAGCAATGTTTTTCAGTTCATTAGCCATCTTCGTCAGAACTTGCTTGCCCAGTTCAGGATGAGATAGTTCGCGTCCCCGGAACATGATCGTAACTTTTACCTTATCACCGTCTTCCAGGAAACGCTGCGCATGTTTTATTTTAACATTGAAGTCATGTTCCTCAATGTTAGGCCGAATTTTTACTTCTTTTACGGTTATGATTTTCTGTTTCTTCTTGGCTTCTTTGTCCCGCTTTTGCTGCTCATACTTGAACTTGCCAAAGTCCATAATACGGCAAACCGGCGGTTTAGCCTGGGGCGCCACTTCCACCAAGTCAAGCTGCTGCTCACCTGCCAGTCGTAGCGCATCCCTTAGCGGCATGATTCCCAATTGTTCTCCGGTGCTGCTAATAACCCGGACTTCACGCGCCCGGATTTCTTCGTTAATCCTCATGGTGGTATCTTTGCTAATTGCCACTCACCTCCTACGATACTGCCAAACAAAAAACGGATGGCATAAACCACCCGCAATAAAGCGTAAACAAGGGTTTACAGAACCTTACGAACTGCTAATGCGTTGTAAGGTGAGAAGCGGATGGCTTCTACTTGTCAAGCTTATTCAACTTTACTCTGATATGTTAGCATCCATTGCCATAAAAGTCAAGACAACAATCAATTATTTATTTTACCTTGTATTTCCGCCAAAATAGCGGCAACAAAATCGTCTACGGCTTGCGCGCCAATGTCGCCTTGGCCGCGCTTTCTTACCGCAACCGTCCGGGTTTCGGTCTCTTTATCGCCTACGATCAACATATAGGGCACTTTCTCCAGTTGGCCTTCACGGATTTTATAACCAATTTTTTCGTTGCGGCTGTCTACTTCTACCCGGATATCTTTGCTACGCATAAGAGTTGCAACTTCCTGAGCATAAGCGACATGCCGGTCGGTTATCGGCAGGATTTTAACTTGAACAGGCGCAAGCCATGTCGGAAAAGCGCCGGCATAATGCTCGATGAGAATACCAATGAACCGCTCCAAACTACCATAAGCAACGCGGTGGATCATAACAGGACGGTGTTTCTGACCATCTTCACCGACATAAGTTAGATCAAACTTTTCCGGCATAAGCATGTCTAACTGAATGGTGCCGCACTGCCAGGTCCGGCCGATGGAGTCGCGGAGGTGAAAGTCAATTTTGGGACCGTAAAATGCGCCATCCCCTTCGTTAATTTTGTATGGCATGCCACGTTCTTCCAAGGCCTCCCGGAGAGCGTTGGTGGCAACTTCCCAAATTTCGTCCGAGCCCATGGCTTTTTCCGGTTTGGTGCTGAGTTCAGCATGATAAGTTAAGCCAAAAGTGCTGTAGACTTCGTTAAACAAGTCAATAACGCCCTGAATTTCGTCTTTGATCTGCGATGGCAGCATGAAAATATGGGCATCGTCCTGGGTAAAACTGCGTACACGCATCAAACCGTGCAAAGCGCCGGACAGCTCATGACGATGAACCAGACCAAGTTCGCAGGTGCGCAGCGGAAGGTCACGATAGCTATGGTGTTGAGTACGGTAGACGAGAATACCGCCAGGGCAGTTCATCGGTTTGACCGCATAACCTTCGCCATCAATAGTAGTGAAATACATATTTTCCCGATAATGGTCCCAATGGCCCGATTGCTGCCATAAACGCTGGTGGAGAATAATTGGCGTCTTAATTTCCTGATAACCATACTTTACATGTAGTTTCCGCCAAAAATTTTCGAGCTCATTGCGAATAACCATCCCTTTGGGATGGAAAAAAGGAAAACCAGGTCCTTCATCTTGGATACTGAACAAGTCCAGCTCGCGACCCAATTTACGATGATCCCGTTTAGCGGCTTCTTCCAGCATACGGAGGTAAGCATCTAGGTCAGCCTTTTTCTCAAAAGCCGTACCGTAGATACGCTGGAGCATTTTCCTCTTTTCATCTCCCCGCCAGTAGGCGCCGGCAAGACTCTGCAGCTTTATCGCCTTTACCCGCCCCGTTGACGGCACATGCGGCCCTGCACAAAGATCAATAAACTCACCCTGTCGGTAGAGGCTAATCGTGACATCCTCCGGCAGGTCACGAATGAGTTCCACCTTATAAACTTCACCTTGTTCCGTAAAAAGCCGAAGCGCTTCCTCACGGCTAACTTCCATTCTCTCAACAGGCATATCTTCCTTCACAATCTTTTCCATTTACATCCTGAATTTTTTCCAAGTCATCCGGTGTGAAGGTATGAGTTGTATCAAAATCATAGTAAAAACCGGTGGCAATTGCCGGACCAATGCCGAGCTTTACATCCCCGTAAAGGCGTTTAACAGCTTGAGCAAGAATATGCGAAGCACTATGCCGCAAGGCGCCCTTGCCTTCTTCATCCTCAAAGGTTAAAAACTCTACCTTACCTCCTTTATTCAGGCGGTAGGCCAAGTCGACGACCTGACCGTCAAGTTTGGCAACAAGCGCACTTTTAGCCAAACCGCGACTAATACTCTCAGCCAGTTGCATTAAGGTCGTGCCTGGTTCGACTTCCCTAATTGCCCCGTCTTTCAGAATAATTTGAAGCTTACTCACATGTATCCTCCTCACAGCATTTTTAATAAAACTATCCATTGCTATTTAGCGTCAAAAATAATAAAACTCCCGTCCACTCCAAGGGACGAGAGCTAGCCCGCGGTTCCACCCTGATTGGCCTGTTTAAGCCCACTTCGTTAAAATAACGGGACGCGCCCGGCTTGGCTTACTATATGTTCAGCCAAGCAGTTTGGAGGGGGTAACAGCAACGGCCCGTAAAGGCGCTCACAGCCTACGACGCCTTTTCTCTGAAACGGGTGAAATATTACTGCCATATCCTCCGCATTACTATTGGCACTATTTTATTTTAGAAACATTATACATAGTTTCAGCAGGCAAGTCAACGGTCTATAGACATAAGTTGCAACCGGGGCAGATAGCAACCCGGCCTAAAAATATATTTTTAATTGTATCCACCAAGTCAGGCGACTTGGCGGCATCCAAATTATGGAGCATGATGTTGAACGGAGCAATGGTAATCAGAGCCGTAATCAAGAGGTCCTCGTAATTGATTTCTTCCGAATTCCGGGCAATAAAGTTCTCCAGATACTGGCTGTGGATTGGTTGTCCCTGAGTATCGAGAAGTTTAAACGTGTCATTGGCTTTGATAACCACATGGACCTCTTCAATCTGCGGCCGTTGCACATCGACAAAGTAACGCAGTATACGGATAAATTCTTTATATTCGACGTCCATCGTGTATTCGTCAACAGCTTTATCGACGATCTGAGCTAACTGGTCACGGTAATCCTTAAGCCGGAAGGTGATAAAGCCATCCAAAACCAGTTCATGGTGGTCATCTAAATACTCTAAAATTCGGTTTAATATTTTGGAACGCCGCGCAGGAAGGCTAAAATCTTCAAGCAGGGCCCCACCATTATTCAGGATGTTTAAAGAGTTTTCCAAAACAATGTTACGTTCTTCTACACTAAGATACGAATAATTGCGGTCGATAATTTTACGAATAATATTTATTTCCTCGCGCTGCAAAATCTGATCGGTTAAAAGTTTGGCCACGAAATGTTTTAGCAAATTTTTTATACGTTCATAATTGCGAAAGGATAATTCGCCTTCAATAATATTACAGCCAAGAAAGGTATATCGCCCCTTGCTTAATTCATCAATAGCGATACGAACCCCCTCCTGGACCAAACTGCCGCAGTCTTGTTGCAGTCTTGCCCGGATTTCTTCGATAGTACCCGTCAAGCCAACAGACAGTAGCTTCACATCCCCACTTCCTTCCACACTATAGTATATGTGCGCCCTTTCAAGACCATACGAAAAGTCGCAAAAATCCATAGAAAGGAAAGGAAGGAAGATGTATCGCGTATTCAACCATAAAAAAACACCCTGCCGGGTGCTATTTACAGGCTATTTATCCTCTTTTGGATTGCATCAATCCATTCATCCCGCTTATTGACAATGAACTTCAAACGGCGGTCTTTAATAGTTGTAATAGCAAAAGCATTGGGGATAAAAAAGAAGGTCTTTTCGGGCTTAATCGTCTCGATGTGAGCAAGAGGAATTTCCTCAAAATATTTCTGGGTAATATTCAGCAAATACCCGACAAAGACGATACGGTCGGTAGTGAGATAGAGAGCCCCGTGCAGATTGTTGCCGTCATAGGACATATTCGCCAAGTCTTTCTTAAGAATTCTTTCGTTTTCTTCTAAAGGAAAACTGTACATTATAACTGTCCTCCAGCTGCTTTGTTTGGCAGTATAAATTCGTCGTAAAACATCAGTTTTCCTCTACTTTTGTTCAGCAATACCGAAACAAAGCTAGGTTTCAACACAAAGCAGTCTGGAAAGCCGCATTAGCAACGGCCCTTTTATAGACTATCGCCAGTTGTCGTCACGAATAAAAAGGCATTCAATCCCTGCTTCTCATCATAGATGACTTGAATAACCCGTCTTCGCTGATCTATTGGCCAGAACAGATGCTCACGCATGAGGCCTTCGTCTGCAACATTCTGACTAACTGCCCGGTCTGTTGCCTGATTATGCCTGCAGTCTCCACAATCGGGCACTAAACATTGGTGAACAAACCGACACATACCCCCTACCTCCAATAAGTTATATCATAAATTCAAAGCAAACAAAATAAGCATAGCATTATTATTGTTTTAGTATATCCTATTATAAATTATGCGATAATAATTAAAAAATTCCTGCTTTTTTTGAAAAATATTGAAATATGAAAGTCACTCGAAACTAGCATATACTATTTTATCCGCCATAAACATCATGACAAATGCCCATTACCCGTCTATTCAGCCAGCATATCAATTGGGTAAATAATAAACAACAAAAATAAAAAAGCCTACGAAGCAAGAACCTCGTAGGCCTCATCTCACTGGTGGGGTTAAACGGACTCGAACCGCTGGCCTCTTCGATGTCAACGAAGCGCTCTAACCAACTGAGCTATAACCCCTTACGCACAATTAATTATATTACGGTAAACCCTGAATGTCAACACCTTTTAATATAAAATGTTATTAGCTATAACCAGCCGCTGAATTTGGTTAGTCCCTTCATAAATTTGCATAATCTTGGCGTCACGCATATATTTCTCAGCAGGATAATCTTTCGTATAGCCGTAGCCACCCAGTACCTGAACGACATCGGTTGTTACCTTCATGGCCGTATCGGCGGCGAAGCATTTTGCCATGGCCGCTTCTTTGGCATAAGGAAGACCTTGGTCTTTCATCCAACAGGCTTTGTAGACGAGCAAACGGGCAGCTTCAATTTGCATCGCCATATCGGCAATCATTGCCTGGACTAACTGGAAAGAAGCAATAGGTTTGCCAAATTGTTCCCGCTCGCGGGAATACTTAACTGCGAGCTCAAAAGCGGCTTGGGCAAGCCCTACCGAAACTGCGCCGACAAAAGGCCGAGCAGCATCAAGCGTCTTCATCGCAATCTTGAACCCTTCACCTTCGCGGCCGATACGGTTGGCCGCGGGAATACGCACATTATCGAGAATCAGTTCACAGGTGTTAGACGCCCGGATCCCCATTTTGTCCTCATCTTTGCCCACGGAAAAACCCGGTGTGTCCCGTTCTACAATAAAAGCGGTCAAACCACGAATACCAGCTGACTTGCGGGCATTGGCAAAGACTACGTATATATCAGCAATACCACCATTGGTGATAAAGCATTTTGTCCCATTCAGCACATAATAGTCTCCATCCTTAACAGCCGAGGTAGCGACCGCCCCCGCATCCGAACCGGCGCCCGGCTCAGTCAGGGCAAAGGCCGCCATTTTACCGCTGTTAATAACGGAAAAAAACTTTTGTTTTTGTTCGTCAGTACCTGAAGTCAAAACTGGATAAGAAGCCAGCGCATTGGCAGCGACCGTTGTTGCTACTCCGGCACATCCTTTGCCTAGTTCTTCGTAGATGAGAGCAATTGATACGGCATCTAAACCGGGACCATCATACTCTTCAGGCACCGTAAGATTCAGCATCCCCGCCTCATCCAGCTTTTTCAGCAGTTCCGGCCTGATTTCCCCAGTCTTATCCATTTCCAAGGCATAGGGCGTAATTTCTTTGGCAACAAGTTCTTGGACCATTTTTTTTAAAGCTAATTGGTCGGGAGTAAAGTGAAAATCCATACCTCTCCTCCTTGTTTGGCGGAGTAATGCCAAAAATTTCTAAACATAGTATACCGTAGATTATTTTTTTTGTTAACACCCTTACGGAAAAAATTCAAATTAAAAAATAAATAACGAAGCTGAATTTGGCTTCGTTACCTTATCAACAGTTTGGCGCCCAAGGCCAAAAAAACAACCCCTACTAATTGTAGCCAACTGCAAGGAGTGCGGTTAAGGCCAAACCCCCCAAAATAATCAATAACTACCGCCGTCAACACCTGCCCAACAATAATGGCCGTAGTGGCATTGCATACGCCGACACTAGGTATACTGGCTGCTACAAGATAGATGATGAAAACGCCGACAAGCCCCCCCAAATAGGCATACCACGGTGCCTCCGGCAAAGCGGCGAGATTTCCCTTCCCAAGACGAAACAAAAATAATAACGCCAGCAAAATAATTGTACCGGTGACGTGAACTATAAAAGTTGCTTCCAAAAGCCCGATTACTTTGCTTAAGGCAGCATTTAATGAACCCTGTATGGCCATCAGCACTCCGGAGATTAAGGCTAACAACAGCGCCAGCATGTTGCCGGAAAGATCCAATGCATACACGCTCCTTTTGCCAAAAGTTGCGATCCACGCATCAGATAGTTTGTACCCGGCAAAAAATTATATACTACCTGAACAAAACCACATTTTTAGCCACCGGAGTGTTGCGGCAATGGCTTGTTCGGAATGACCGGTAAAATGGTGGTCAGCTCCATCGATAACAATCAGCTCTTTCGTCGGCGCTGCCTGCTCATAAAGAGCGTGGGCCTGACTAAGCGGTACAATCTCGTCCTGGTTCCCGTGGACAATCAAGATTGGTATAGGCGGTAAGGACTGCAAAGCGGCAAACAAATTATGACGGCTTAAATCATGGAGAAACTCCGGACCTAGTTCCAGCTTCCCGTAATTATCACAAATATACAACCGTTCCCCCCTAACAAGCTTTTCATACCCTTCGCCAAGGGCTAAGCGAAAGGTTGCGTGCAAATTACAGGGAGTAGCCCATAGACACAGGCCGGCGATATTTTTATCCTTCGCCGCAAAAACAAGCGAAGCACTCCCCCCCATACTGCGGCCTAATAGTAAGACACGAGGACTGACAAATCGCCGGCAATAGTCGACAGCATAACCTACCTCGGAAATCTGATTTGATAATGATTGCAAGGGGGTAAAATCAAAGCGCAACACAAAAATACCTAACTTCGCAGCCTCGTTAGCCAGTTGTACGGCCTTGCCGCCCCCGTCTTTGGAGCCACGGAAACCGTGGCAGATAACCAAGGCGCAATTGCCGCCGCCATCAGGACGGTGTAAGACACCTGACAGATAACCGTGTTCCGTTGGAATCCGGACTTCAATCATGGTGCTCACCTTTTTCAAAGGCGCCAATAACGAAAAAAGTCCCCCGTGCTTTGGCCAATAAAATGTCTTCAGCGCAATCACGCACGTCCGCTTCTACAACCATAGTGCTTTTCCCTTTATGAACAACAGTTCCGACAGCTTTGACAACAGACTGCTGCTGCGCTCCGCGGATGTAATTGATATTCATATCTATCGTTACCACTCGGTTGCCCAGCGTAGCACATGCCACTCCCATTGCCGTGTCGGCTAAGGAAGCTAATGCCCCTCCATGAGCAACACCATAAAGATTTGTATGCTTCCCATAAATGACTGGCATGGTCAACTCGGCCCGTCCTTCCTCAATTTTCGCTATTGACATTTGCAGTAACCGTACATAGGGATTGCGATCATAAATATTCTTTAAATGCTCTTTAAGCCACTCTATGTTATTGACCAAGACTAGTGCCTCCTCACATTATACCTTTGCATATCTTTCCCATAAATATAACTAGTACGGCGCCTAGCTAATTTTTCCTTTAAAAAAGGCAAAAGAAAGACAGGCTGGCAGCCTGTCAATCAAGTACATAAACAGTTACGTGTTGTCTTCCAAACTGTAGTGCTTCTTCCCGGCTTTCAAAGGCAAGGTCAATTTTGTTGCCTTTTATCGCCCCGCCAATGTCATCAGCGATAGCATAGCCGTATCCTGGAATATATAGGCGCGTACCAAGCGGAATGACCGCCGGGTCCACGGCAGCCAATCCTTTGCGAAGTAAATTGCCACGATAAGTATAGCTGCCATTGCCGTCATCAAAACGAGTATAAGCAGTAGCTACCATGGTTAAAACCCTGCTGTACCGGCTAGGTTCAACCGCGGCCCGTTCTAAATAGCGGAGAGTGTCTTTTCCGACAATGCCATCGGCCACTAGTCCGTTATCACGCTGAAACTCCAACACCGCACGCATAGTGGCGCCGCCAAAAATGCCGTCAATTGCCCCGGCGTAGTAGCCTTTATCGGCTAACATTTTTTGCAGATACCGTACATCTTCTCCCCGGTCGCCTTGGCGAAGAAGGTTGTCCCCCGGCGCAGCCAAGGAAGTTGCGGCAAATAGCAGCATGAGCAGAGTAAGTACCGCTGCAAGGGCAATTTTTTTCAATTGTCTCACCTCTCTTTTTCTACGCCTCCGAGGTTAGCTGTCGGGTTAGGGTCAAAGAGAAGGACTAGAGAAAGAACCCTTCCACCATTCTGGCGGATTCACCCCTGTATCTTTAGTGGGTCCCCCGTACCAAACGGATTCGGCGTTATTGTAATTTTACTATAAATTGACTCCATAGTCAAAGGTAACTACAACTAAAAAATGGCAATTTATTCCTAACTGTGAGCTAGTCGCCATATGAACGATAGCTATGGAAATATATGTGTGAAAATAGCGCCCTGGTAAGCGCCAATGAAAAAAGGATCGGATAACCCGATCCCCTTATTCAAGTACATACACTTTCACTTTTTGAATGCCATAGTCAAGGGCTTCGCTCCGTGTATTGAAAGCCAGGTCGATACGGTTGCCTTTAATGGCGCTGCCTTGGTCCTCGGCAATTGCTTCACCATAGCCTTCCACCCAAAGCCTGGTCCCCATGGGGATTACATTAGGGTCAACCGCGGCAACGCCTTTGCGCACTTTGCCGCCCATATAAGTCTTATCTCCCCATTTGCCGTTATCCAGCGGACCGGGAGCATAAGCGGTAGCTGTCATTTCCAGGACACGCTTATAGTTTTGTGGCGCTCCCATTAGAGAATTATTATTGCGCACGCTTTGCGGCGCCAGAACATTATTGAAATTAAATAGCATAGAGATAACGGCCAATTCCTTATCATAAGAAGCCAATCGCTCGCTTAAAGTTTGCTCGACTTCTTGACGAAGGACGGTTTCTACATTCTTATTCAAATCCCCGTTCGCGACAGAAACGACATCAGCGCCAGCTGTTGACTTACTTGCTTTTTCCAAGGCTGTTTTGGCGAGTAAGTCCCACAACGCTTCTTTTTTACCTTGTTCTAAATCCTTCTTTACTCTCAGCAGTTCTTGCACCCGTACCATATTGGGACCGGCAGTGACAACTTCTGCGAGCTTGTCCTCAAGAAAAGCAGCATGAGCCTGTGGCAATACAGGAGAAAACATATTGATGGTCAACGCCATCAAAGTGATAACAACTGCTTTCTTCACAATTCATCTCCTTTCCCCTCTTGTTCACCCCCCATTGTATCATATTGTTTACATAATTAACAGACGGTAATTTTAACAAAAAACCGGCCAGATAATTGGCCGGCTTATTTAGGTTATTGTAATAATGCCATCACAATATTGGGGAACCACTGAAAAAATATCGTGCTGGAGACAAAAGACCACATCATCGGCAAAACCGATATCACGCAAATAGCGCCCGTGCGACGAAGTCATCACCGTTTTAAGCAAATCGGAGTGAGCCCCCTCGTACATGGCGCGGGCGGCAAGAGCTTTGTCACTAAGAGTGGCCGATAAACCAAAACGGCTGACAAGTAGACCGGCACAGAGGACGTCCTCTATTGAAAAATTTCCTTCCGTACCGGCACAGAGAAACACAACATCCCGACCCATGTCGGACAAACGCTCACACACCGCAGCCGCATTGACAAATGCGGCCGTGAAAACATTGGCGGCATTGCGCGCCAATCCCAACGCCCTAGTTCCGTTTGTCGTCGTCATGATAATCGTTTTACTATCCACTATATTACGTACATACTCAAACGGGGAGTTGCCGAGCTGAAAGCCAGGTATTATAAGCCCTTTCCTTTCACCCGCCAGTAATGCGTCGGGAAAATGATCCTGCTTTAAAACAACGGCCTCTTCGACCGTCGCCGTAGGGATTAGCTTCCGGCAACCGTTGGCAAAAGCCGTGGCAATAGATGTTGTGGCACGTAAAACATCAATAACAACGACAACGCTAGCGGAAGACGCTAGATAATCATCTGGCGTAAAACATACATCGATTTGCAATAAAACACCTACTTTGCCAATTCATAGAGGACTTCCGTCAATACACAGATACCTGCCTCAATATCCTTGGGTGAAGCGTACTCATCCGGATTATGGCTAATGCCGTTAGCGCAGGGAATAAAAATCATGCCGGACGGAGCGATTTGGGCCATATTCATGGCATCATGCCCCGCGCCACTATTGATATGCCGGTAAGAAACGCCTAACTTGCGGCAGGCAGTCTCGATGACTTCAATAACATCGGAATGAAGCTGAACTGGTTTATCAGAAGATAAAACTTCGATAGCCACAGGGGTTTCCTGCGCCTCGGCAATGGTGCTAACCGCATCCTTAATGTCTTGTAAAGTTTCGATGATGCTTTCATGATCAACACCGCGGATATCTACCCACATCTCGACCCGCCCGGGAATAACGTTCATGACATTCGGATAAACCTTGATAGCACCGACAGTACCAACTGTGCCCTTATGGGATTGTTCTGACGCAACCTCCTGGACGGCTAGTATCACCATGGCAGCACTAACCAGTGCGTCTTGGCGCTGATCCATTGGCGTAGTACCGGAATGGGCGGCCATCCCTTCAATAGTTATTTTTAGCCTGGTCGGTGCGGCAATGGCCCCGACAACGCCAATTTGGACGCCCTCTTTCTCAAGAATAGGCCCCTGTTCGATATGCAGTTCCACAAAAGCTTTAATCTCGCCTGGCGACCGGCTAGCGTTAGTCAGCGCTTGAAAATCCAGCCCGCAGCGTTTCAGCACATCGGGAAAACTATTCCCCTCCTGATCCCGCGCTTTGCCCCAAGCCAATAGATTAGCGGAGCCAGCCATTGCCTTGCTGCCCATGGTGGCGAACCCGAACCGGCTCGATTCCTCGGCGGCAAATATGATCAGCTCCACGGGATGAGTGAGAGAACCGCGTGCTTTTAGTTCCTTAATAGCGGCAAGCCCCCCCACAACGCCGACAACCCCATCGTATTTGCCACCTTCTGGGACGGTATCAAGGTGGGAACCGGTAACAACAGCAGGGGCATTGGGGTCAGTTCCATCCATACGGCCAATAATGTTACCGATCTGGTCCACCCGTACAGTCAGCCCTGCCTCACGCATCAACCCCATTATGTATTCCCTTGCCTGAAGATCAACGGTAGTATAAGCCAGGCGCGTAACACCCTGTTCGCCCTTACCCCACTGCGCAATACGCTCAATTGTTTCATTGACCCAGTCCATTCTTCTCGCCCCCTTCGCTTTACCTACCGTGAGTATACCCACAAATTGGTATCTAATCCACTAGCCCAAAATATCTTGCTTAACCTTCTCAAAGCCGAGACGATCAATCATCATGCCCATCCGTTCATAGTTACGAGCATTTTCTTTATAATATGTAATAATTTTATCAACTAATGGCAAAACAGCATCCGGCGCTACATGCTCGGCCAGCAGGTTAGCCAGCCGGGGTTTAATGCCCGCGTTGCCGCCAATTAGGATATGGTAGCCCTTAGGCGTCCCGATAATCCCCAGGTCTTTGATCGCCGGTTCGGCACAGGAATTCATACAGCCGCTAACACCGATTTTAAACTTTGAAGGAAGATTCATACCGTGGTAACGCTCGTCCAAGGCAAGCCCAAGTGTTACCGCGTCCTGCTGCGCCCGCTTGCAGAAATGGGTAGCCGGACAGATTTTCACGCTCCGCACGCACAGCCCTACCGCATGCCCTTTGCTCATGCCGAGTTCTGCCCAGGCGGCATCAATTTTATCCGGCTCAATCCCTACGATGGCAATACGCTGCGCCGACGTTACCTTAAGGGCTTTTGCACCGTATTTTTCCGCTACGTCGGCTAACTTGCGCAAAAGATTAGGGTCCAAAATAATGCCGCCCGGTATGTGGGGAGCAATAGCATAAGTCTCGTTATCTCTTTGCAAAATTGCGCCTTTATCCAGCATATCCGTCTTTACTTCCATTATAATCCTCCTAAACATTAATTTGGCACAAATAATTATTTGCTATTGCCTGTCTAAATCCTGCAAAAAAAATAACACCGTTGCCGGTGTAATGAGAAAAGCAGATATTCTACATGACGAAGGAAACAACCATGGTAAGCAAAATGGCAGCAGCCATTACCCCGCCGATAATTAGGGCGGTACGGTTGAGATTATCGATATCATTTTTGTGATAGGCCCGTTTTTTCGAACTCTTTACCACAGCGTATCCCCCTGGATAGCAAGAATAATCTACCTATAATTGTACGAAACTTCTTTAATTTGGCAAGAGATTGGGCCACAACTTGTATCTAAAATCGTGCTAACCAAACGGAAAACAGTAAACCTAGACTCTCCAAAAAAACTATTGACTGCAATAAAGCCGATAATAAAAACCACGCCTGGCCATCAAAGTTTCGTGAGTGCCTTCTTCTGCAACCCGGCCTTTGTGTAAAATGAGAATTTTATCGGCCCGCCGGATTGTCGAAAGACGATGGGCAATAACCAGCATACTGCGTTTTTGCCCAATCTTTTCAAGAGCGTTTTGAATCAAAGCCTCGGTTTGGCTGTCAACACTTGATGTCGCTTCATCTAAAACCAAAATATCAGGCCGGACGGCCAATGCTCTGGCCAAAGATAACAACTGCCGCTGTCCTGCTGATAGCAATGCACCTTGGTACCCTACTTCAGTATCATATTTGTGCGGCAGCTCCTCCACAAAACGGTCCAGGTTGGCCATCCTCGCCGCCCAAATAATCTGCTCCGTTGCCATGGCCGTATCATATAGACTGATGTTGTCGGCCACTGTCCCCTTAAAAACATGCACCTCCTGAAATACCGCTCCAATTTTCTTACGCAGCAGAATGGGATGGATATCTTTAATATCAATACCATCAATGGTAATCCGTCCGCGTTGCGGTTCATAAAACCGTAGCAGTAACCGCAGGATGGTTGTTTTCCCTGATCCAGACAGACCGGCAATGCCAACAAATTCGCCCGGTGCAATTTCAAAAGACAGGCCGCGCAGCACCCACTCCGGCTCCTGATAGGCAAACCAGACGTTTTCAAAAGTAATGCGCCCGGAAATAGCCACTTCGCTTTCGTATTTATACTTACCTTGATCCTTTACCGATGCTTTGTCAGTCAACAGGTCATACACCCGTTCGGCAGCAGCGACCGCAGACTGCAGCAGATTATACTTTTCCGACAAATCTTTGATTGGCCCGAAAAATTTTTCCACATACCGCAAAAAAGCGATGACTACCCCAACATCAACACTTCCTGCCTTTTGCCAACCGCTCGACCACAGCACCAAAATGATTGCAATAGTATAAATAACTTCTACTAATGGCCGAAATATTGCAAAGCTTCGCATTTCTTTTAGCCCTGCCCCCAGATAATCCCGGTTTAGGACGTCATATTCCTGCTCTGTCCGAGAAAAACGGGCGAAGGCTTTGACGACGAGAATACCGTTTAATGTTTCCTGAATAAAGGTATTAATGGCTGCCGTCCGCTCGCGGACCAGCCGATAGGCCTGGCGGGCAAACTTTTGATAAGTTGTCGCCAAAACAAACATCAATGGAATAACCGTAAAAGATACCAAAGCCAGTTGCCAGTCCATGACCAACATGGCGATAATGATGCCGACCAGAACGATACTGTCGCTGGCAAAAGCCACTAACACATCAGTATATAGATCCCGGAGGGCTTCTATGTCATTAGTAACCCTTGTCACCATCCGACCTACCGACTGTTCCGCCGCTTCCTGGTACGGCTGATCAATTAACCGGCGAAAAACTTTTTGCCTGATATCAAAGATAATCTGTTGTCCGATATACTGAAGAAGATAAGCCTGTCCATATGCTAACAAAGCGCCGGCAATAATGGTAGCCAAATAAATACCAGCAGTACGCATAAGACCTGTCGCATCCTTAACAGCAACCTGTTCATCAATGGCTATTTTTAATAGGTATGGGCGGACAAGGTCAGCAGCCGTTCCTAATAGCATTACCAGCAGCGCCGCCGCGAATAATCCTTTGAACGGCCGGGCATAAAGCCATAGTAGTCGGAGCATTCTTTCGTCGATTCGCCGGGCGCTGCCAGTGGTATCATAGTCTTTTCCGCGAAAGTACATGCTCATTCTATATCACCAAAATCCGTTTGTTGTTCATAAAGCCGACGGTATAGCCCATTCCTGGCAACCAACTCTTGATGGGTACCTTGTTCCACTATGCAACCTTTGTCAATGACGACAATTAAATCGGCATCTTTTACCACCTTAACCCGCTGAGAAACCAGGATAGTGGTGCAACCTTGAATTATTTCTCGTAAATTA
Organism: Thermosinus carboxydivorans Nor1; assembly: GCF_000169155.1. NCBI lineage: Bacteria > Bacillati > Bacillota > Negativicutes > Selenomonadales > Sporomusaceae > Thermosinus > Thermosinus carboxydivorans. The sequence goes on along the minus strand of NZ_AAWL01000023.1, from coordinate 18,460 downwards.
GCGAGCAGTTCGGCCTGGGTCTGGTAATCAAGGGCGGAAAAAATATCGTCAAGCAGCAATACCGGCGGCTTTTTAATAAGGGCTCGGGCAATACTGATACGCTGTTGCTGCCCGCCGGAAAGAACTCTGCCCCTTTCTGCTAACAGTGTTTCGAACCCGAAGATTTTTTTGTCAATAGCTTCTTTTACAACAGCTTTCCTGGCCGCATCCTCAATCTCTGTTCGCGGATAAGCCTTATCAAAGCCGATATTGTCCCCTACCGACCGAGCGAATAGGATGTTTTCCTGCGGAACATAGCCGAAAGCCTGCCGCAAACCCGAACAGTTCAGCTCATGTATTTCCCGGCCGCCGATATATATGGTACCAACCGGCGGTTCGTATAGGCGAAGGAGCAATTTGAGCAGTGTAGATTTACCGGCGCCGGTAGGTCCGACAATACCAACCATCTTGCCGGGCGGCACTATTAGCGAAAAATTTTGCAAAGCCGGTTTTTCCGATAATCTATACCGGAATGATAAATTTACGATTTCAATGGCACTGTTACGCAAATCAGGTACTGCTGCTTCGGCGTAACATTCGTCGGTTCGTTCTGTCAGAATATTGACCAGCCGGATTAACGACGCCGTGCCACGCTGGATAATGTTGATTAAATAGCCAAGCCCCATGACTGGCCAGATAATAAGTCCTAAATAACCAATAAAAGCGGTAAACTCGCCAACAGTAATGGTGCCTTCGATAAGCAATAAGCCGCCAACATATAGGGCTACGGCATAACTCGCAAGCGGCGCCAGATGCGTAAGCGGTATATACGCCGCCTGCAACTTGGCCATCGCCAGATTAATAGCCAACACTTTCTCACTCTCGGTTTTAAATTTTGCCGCCGCTCTTTGCTCCGCAGCAAAACCTTTAATAACCTGCAATCCGGACAATATTTCCTGGGAAAACTCCGTCAAGGCGGCAAACTGTTCCTGAACAGCCCGAAACCGCCGGTGTACCGTATCCCCCATCCAGGTTGCAATCATTAAAATAACTGGTAACGGAAGAACGGCCAATACAGTTAACCCCCAATGAATATGACTGCCCATCACCATGAATGCCACTACGCCCATAATAACGGCATCAACGAGCAACATGCTGCCAAGCCCAACGGCAACCCGCACTGCGGAAATATCGTTGGTAGTCAACGCCATAACCTGCGCCGGACCATGCCGATCATAATAATCCATCGGTAAACGCAAGGCATGCCGATACAACTGTTCGCGCAGGTAAAATTCTAAAAGCCGGGCGCTCCCCATAATCCCTTCCCGGTACAAATACCGAAACAAGGCAATAGCGGCCGTAACGACTCCCAGCAGTATAAGGTCACGGTTTAAAGCGTTGTCTGTGGTAGCAAGATGATCGATAGCGTTGCCAATCAGGCGGGGAATATATAGTTGCAGGAGATCGGCAATCACCAAAAAGATAAGGCCCAAACAATAGCGCTGCCATATCTTGCGAAGAAAAGGATACAAAAAAAGTAAATGCTGCAGCAGACATCACCTCTTGCTTTTATACAATTAACCTTATTGACTAATAATCCCTTTCGCAGACAATAAAAACTGACCGCCAAACAAGCGGTCAGTTTTTATTGTCTACTGGATGCTAAATTTTATTAGCAGTCATGAATCATATTTTTTTTGTATTGGGAGTAGAGGTTTTGCAACTCAGTCATCCGCTCGGACATTTCGATCTGAAGATCAGAGGCAGTATCATAATCGCCAGCTTGGATAGCTTCTTTTATGCGACTAAACAGCGACTTGTGGGCTATGGAATCTTTGGCCAGATATAGCCGTAGGCTATTGATTTTTTCCCACATATACATATCATAATCACTGGCATTGGTGGCATCATGGAGACACTTGCATTCTTTAACAATTTCGAGATTATCCGGGATTATGCGATTGATAAGCTCGGTCCGCCACCGCAGCAATGCTGCTGCCTTGAAAGCGTCGATAATTTCCTGACGAAAAGCGTTGCTTGCCTTGAGAACGGCTAATTTTTCCGGATACTTGGTCAGGTTTTGCATATTTTCCCAAACAGTGGCCGGCGGTTTACCAAAGAGACGGTCGCGCTCTTCCGGTGAATAATCGTCAAAGACATCATGCTCACTGCGATACGCCCGGTCAGTTTCAAGATAAAAGCCAGGTACACCTGCATCTTTTGAAAGTTCGGCTTCCAGTTCTTTCAGTGATCTACCCGATTCTAGAGCAGCCTTGATCCCATCCAGCATGGTGATGTAAAAAGCAGCAATGGCAATATAAGTATTAGTGTAAGGGTTGGGTGACCGTACTTCAAAACGCGTAGCCAGCGGATTAGTAACATCGCGAACGAGACCGGCAAGAATGGTCCGGTTACGCGACGGAACTTCCGGCGAATGACCAAGCGAAGTAACAATGCATACAGGTGCCTCAAAACCAGGCTTAAGCCGGTTTAAAGAGTCATTGGTCGCCGAAACGAAAGGATTAACTACCTCGTAGTTCTTCAGCAGCCCCATGATGGCGCCATAGCCAATAGCGCTTAAAAAGTCTTTCTTCATGTCAGACGGAGCAAAAAGGTTGACAATCTTACCCGATTTTAGCCTAGCGGCCATACCAATATGGGTGTGTTCGCCATTACCCGCAACACCAATAATTGGCTTAGCCTTAAACGTAACATCTAAACCATTGGCTCGGAAAACTTCCCGGATCACAATACGGGCTTGCAGTTCATTATCTGCAGTTTGCATAGCTGTAGAATAGCGCCAGTCAATCTCTAACTGCTCCATAACATGGCTGAGGTGCCCTGTTTCATCGATTTTAGCCTTGACGCCACCGACTTCCTTATGCCCCATTTCCGGCTCAAGGCCATAGTTGGCAAGTAACAGTAATGCCTGTTCCAAAGCAGTACGGACTTCACCGCGCGTGCGTTGCCAGTATTGCTCCTGCATGACCTGCGATGCGCGCAGCTCCTCAACCTGTGCTTTATTGGCCGGTGTCTTAACCCAAAACTCAAGTTCAGTGGCTGCCGTAAAGATAATGTCATCGATTTCGTCGACATTGATATGTTCTAAGCCGGGAATATGCTTATACTTACCAAATAGTTTCATGAGCTCGGTTTTCACATATTCCAAACCAGTGGCCAAAATTGAGCGCGAGTCAACCCGCACGCCATTATGAACAAGGAAGGACGGGATGCGCAAAGTTCCGATCGGCTTGCCAGTTTCTTCGTCAATATGTTGAAAGTTGTAGTCAACAAACCAATTGGCATTGGGGTCGGCTACCATATCAACTTTTGCGTTATTGAGAGTGGCAATACCGGTTAACACTACGGAAGAGCCATCTGTTTGCACAGCCGTCCCATTGAAAAAGTCGTCCATATTTTCTAATAAAAACTTAATGGGAATTTTTTCATCCGTATCATTGCCTGCCAGGTCAATGCCTACCAGAGAAGCAAATTTAATTTCCGGATGCTCCCGAAGGAGAGCTAGAATTTCTTCTTTGCTAAGTTTTCCCGCCGGAACCACATACAGTAAATCTTTTTTAACCATCATGCTTCACCTCTACCTTTAGTTTGATACATACCACTCGTGTCAATACAAAATAAGACAAAACTCCCCTGCAACTACGTACAGGGGAGTCTCCATTGACTCGAGTTATTCTTATAATTTTATTATAACAAAGTTTTTCTTTTTGTCTAGAGGGAAGTAAATTTTTTACCAAAAAATCGGTGGTGCCGAGGACCGGAATCGAACCGGTACGGGTGTTACCACCCGAGGGATTTTAAGTCCCTTGCGTCTGCCAGTTCCGCCACCCCGGCACTTATTATAACAATGATTATTATAGCTTAAATAACAACATTTATCAAGCTACTAGCAGCGATAAAATGCCGGCCGATAAAAGAAGGTCAATCACACCCCTGCCTTGGCATCCGGCGTTTCCCCCGGCTGCTTGCCGGCCCGTCTTGCCCACCAAGAAGCTAAGGCCGGTCCGGAAATGTTGTGCCACACACTGAAGATTGCGCTGGGTAGCGCGGCAACAGGTGACAAGTGTACCATGGCCAAAGCCGCGCCCAGACCGGAGTTTTGCATGCCAACTTCAAAAGATATCGCCTTAGCCTTATACTCGCTCATGCCGCAAACTTTGCGCGCTACCATATAGGCTAACAGATAGCCGCACAAGTTATGTAGCATAACACCAACGATGACCAATCCTGCTACTGAGGCAAGACGCTGCGCGCTGGCAGCGACAACGGCGGCTACAATCGCAATGATAGCAAGTACGGAAATCAGGGGTACGACTTTAATAAACTTTTGGACAGCCGACCCCAAAAGTTGCCGGATGACTACCCCTGTGACGATAGGTAGCAGCACGATTTTCATGATATCAATCAATAAAGCGGTGGCATTAACCGGAATATATTTACCACCTAACCAGAGAAAGAGATAAGGCGTCACAAACGGCGCAATAAGTGTGGTAATGGAGCTTACCGTGACCGATAGAGCAACATCGCCTTTAGCCAGGTAAGTCATAACATTGGAAGCCGTCCCGCTCGGAACGCAGCCAACAAGAATAAAGCCGGCCGCTAAGTCAGGGTTCATACCGATAACAGAGGCAATCAGCACCCCTAGCAGGGGCATAATAATGAATTGTAACAATATACCGATAACAACGTCGCGCGGGCGTTCAAACACAGCCACAAAGTCATTTTTGGTCAGTGTTAGGCCCATGCCTAACATTACTAAGCCCAGGAGCAGCGGAATGTGAGGGGCAATTCTTTTAAATGGCGCCGGATTACTAAAAGCAAGAGCGGCAGCTGCAATTACCAAAAGAGCAAAATAATCACTCAGGAATTTTACAACCCGTTCTAAGGTATTCATTCTCCACCACCCTTATCTATTTAAGAACAGCACCCGTACTGGCCGATGTTACCAGTTTGGCATACCGGGCCAGATAGCCAGTTGTCACTTTAGGTTCGGGTCTGACCCAGGCAGCGCGCCTACGGGCCAATTCCTCGTCGCTAAGCCGCACGTTCAGTTTGCGCGCCGGAATGTCGATCTCAATAATGTCCCCTTCTTCAATCAGGGCCAGATTACCGCCTTCGGCGGCCTCAGGCGAAATATGTCCGATAGCGGCACCGCGCGATGCACCGGAAAACCGGCCATCAGTGAGCAATGCTACATCTTTATCAAGACCCATACCAGCAATTACGGCTGTCGGATTAAGCATTTCCCGCATGCCAGGGCCACCTTTGGGGCCTTCATACCGGATAATAACCACATCGCCTTTATTAATCCGTTTGTCAATTAAGGCGGCAATCGCTTCCTCTTCCGAGTTAAAAACTCGTGCCGGACCACTGTGGCGCAGCATATCCTCAGCTACGGCACTTTCTTTAACAACCGCCCCGTCTGGCGCAATATTTCCGCGGAGAATAGCAATACCGCCTGTCTTACGGTAGGGGTTTTCTACACTGCGAATGACATCTGGCCGTTTAACTGCCGCATTGGCAATATTTTCGCCTACGGTCCGACCATTAACCGTCAGGATTTGTGTATTAATAAGACCCAGTTTACTAAGTTCTTTCATGACAGCAGGAATACCGCCCGCTTCATGTAGATCCTGGATGTGGTGCGTTCCAGCCGGGCTAAGTTTCGTGATGTAAGGCGTCCTACTGCTAATTTCATCAAATAGTTCCAGCTCTAAAGTAATGCCAGCTTCATAAGCAATCGCCGGCAGGTGCAAGACCGTGTTAGTAGAGCCACCGATGCCCATATCCACAGTAATTGCGTTTTTGAAAGCTTCCAACGTCATTATGTCGCGCGGCCGGATATTCTGACGGACAAGTTCCATTATCCGTTTACCCGCTTCTTTCGCAAGCATCCGTCTCGCGCCGAAATTAGCGGCGGGAATTGTCCCGTTGCCAGGCAGCCCCATTCCCAATACTTCCGTCATACAGTTCATAGTGTTGGCAGTGAACATGCCGGCGCAGGAACCACACCCTGGACAGGCGGCCATCTCCATCTCATGAAGCTCCTGGGCGGTAATCTGCTGCGACTCATACAGACCGGCTGCTTCAAACATATTACTTACGCTAATGTCACGCCCGTTGTAGCGTCCGGCCAGCATTGGACCGCCGCTGACAACAATAGCCGGAATGTTGAGGCGCGCCGCAGCCATAAGCATGCCGGGAACAATCTTATCGCAGTTCGGAATTAGTACTAACCCGTCAAATTTGTGAGCAATAGTCATAGCTTCGATGCTGTCGGCAATCAATTCACGACTGGCCAGAGGATACTTCATTCCTTCATGGCCCATGGCGATTCCGTCGCAAATACCAATGGCGGGAAATTCTACAGGCGTACCACCGGCAGCAATTACGCCATGCTTTACGGCCTCGGCAATGGTATCAAGATGAATATGCCCGGGAATAATTTCGTTTTGGGCGTTCACGATGCCGATCAGCGGCTTAGCCAGATCTTCCGGCGTATAGCCCATAGCATAAAATAAGGAGCGGTGTGCGGCCCGGGTAGAGCCCTTTTTGACTTCGTCGCTAATCAATTAAATCACCTCATTGCCTTTTTGGGGAATATATACTTATGTTTCTGTAATTGCATTCGGCATAAAATTCATTAATCCTGCTACAAAAAACAACAGTGTACACAAAATACATACAAAATGTAAAACTTAATGATAAATCACTATAACATTCTAGAATAGGACAACAGTTTACAAAAAAGGGCTACCAGTCAGGTAGCCCTCACAATCTATATTTTACATTTACTGATATAAACAAAAAACTCCAGTCCGTAACGGACTGGAGTTTTTTGCTGTTTGGAGGCGGCACCCAGATTCGAACTGGGGAATAAAGGTTTTGCAGACCTCTGCCTTACCACTTGGCTATGCCGCCATAGTATGGAGCGGAAAACGGGATTCGAACCCGCGACCCTCGCCTTGGCAAGGCGATGCTCTACCACTGAGCTACTTCCGCCCGATGGTGCCTCAGGGCAGAATCGAACTGCCGACACGAGGATTTTCAGTCCTCTGCTCTACCAACTGAGCTACCGAGGCATTAAGATGGCGACCCCGATGGGACTTGAACCCACGATCTCCGCCGTGACAGGGCGGCATGTTAACCACTACACCACGGGGCCACAATACAATCGCACTATTTATTATATAACATCAGAAAAGTTACTGTCAATACCTATTTTTATGTTCTGCTTATCCGCAACCTTACTGCGGATAATATATTATCCCTTTTTGCTGTTATTGTCAAGTGATTCTGTGAAAAACCGTGATGCCAACACTTTATTAATAGCCTCCACAACCTGACTAGGAACAAAAGGCTTTACGATAAAATCTGATGCACCGGCTTTTAACGCATCCGTGATAATACTTCGCTGGCCAACCGCCGTTACCATTATAATCCGTGCGAGCGGATCTTCTTCATGAATAAGCCTGACAGCTTCAATGCCATCCATTTTTGGCATTGTTATATCCATTGTCGTAAGATCGGGCCGGTACTGCCGGTACATTTGAACGGCCTGTCTACCGTCGCTAGCTTCCCCTATCACTTCATGGCCATGGTCTACGAGCACTTTCTTCAACATCATCCGCATAAAGGCAGAATCGTCACAAATAAGTATTTTGGCCAATGTTTCAGCCTCCTCGTCTAATAGCACCACCAATCCAAAACTACATAGGTCAGATATCAGATATCTATTTTTTATTTAAATTAACCTTCAATCTGTTTCCTTAAATTTTGCAGCGTACCCTCTAGATTAGCCTTAATGTTTTCTTCTAGTTCGGCAAGCGTCTTGGCATCAAAAGCGCTTACGACCTGCGGCGTTCGCCGCACGCGCAGCTCGCCAAAAAACTCATCGCGATAAATGTTATAAAAGATAAGCAGACTGCTTTCAGCGGCAAAATCGCTATAATCAATTATAATATATGACCCGTTAATCCCCCTAACCGGCTCAGTAGGACGGATAAATAAATCAAATCCGGCTACTTTCTCCGGGAGTCGACCGCCAAAAGGCCACTCGATGATTTTCTTGGCCCGAAATACACTACATAGCGAAGTCTGGTCAAAACCGGCGAGACTACGCAGCGACTGCTCCATGTTGGCCGCTAAAAGGGTTTCGAACGTATTGAGATCACCAGCGATAAAACGGATATCATAAAATTCCGTTAAACCAATGACAAGACGCACAAAAAATTCTTTAGTAGTTTGGTCATAAAGAGCCGAAAATTTCCGGTGCCGATCTAAATTACTGTATGTAAATATGCGGTATTGAGTTCCGCACTGCTTGAGTTCTACGACAAGCCGAAAATCCATCATCGTTTCGGGCAACTGCCGTAAAAAAGGCCATTCATTTATCTGTTGAATTGTTTTCTCCATATTTTACCCTCTCACCTGTTTACAATAATTATTTCGGTGTCTACTGAAAAAAACCTGCTTCATGGTAACCTCTGGTCGCCATCCTGAATAGTATGAAGTAGTTTTTAAGAGGCTAGGAGGGATTTAAATGAAGAAACGTCTACTGGTAGCATTGGTGGCCCTAATTGTAGCGGCCCTGCTTATTACGGCTTGCGGCCAAAATCCAGCCGCTCAGGTGACGCCGCAAAAAGGGCCGGCATGGGCGCCGAGTCTCGCTCCCCTGCCCCAGGAGATAGTCGTCAAAGTCGGCATGAAACAGGTAATTTCGGATGCCGGCATATTAATTGGCATGGCAAAAGGTTACTACCAAGACCTAGGTATTAAAATCGAACCTGTTCAGTTTAATTCCGGCCAAGAAATGATCAACCAGTTAGCCGCCGGTCAACTTGACGTCGGTGCGACCGTCACCGCATCAGGCCTATTCAATGCCATGTCGCGTGACATCCCTGTCAAAATTGTAGCCGACAAGGGTATTAACGTTCCCGGGAAAGGTTATTACCGCCTTGTCATCCGCAAGGACCTTGTTGATACCATAAAGGATTATAAAGACTTGCGCGGACGTAAAATTGCTATCGTTGGCACCGCATCCCTTGATGAAATTGCTCTCGTACGGGTCCTGCAAAAAGGCGGCCTAACCACCAAAGATATTGATCTTCAAGTAATCCGCGCCTTCCCCGACATGCTGGTATCCCTCGGCAACAAGAGTATTGATGCCGCCATGGTGATTGAACCCTTCGTTACCCAGGGAATGGTTAAAGGAATTCTTGACCCATGGAAAGATCCCTCAGACTATGATCCTGATGCGCAAACGGCCCTGCTCGTATTTGGCACCAGCATGACGAAACGTCCCGAAGTGGCTAACCGATTTATGACAGCCTATGTCAAAGCGCTGCGTGATTATAATGACGCTTTCTGCAAAAACAAAAATAAAGCCGAAATCGTTGATATTCTATGCAAATATTCGGTAGTAAAGGATCCAGCCCTTTACGATAAGATGTTCCCGACAGGACTCAACCCCGATGGCTATGTCCGCATGAAAGGCATCGCTATGGATTTAGAATGGTATAAGGCCAACAACCTGCTGAAATCGGATATTAAGCTGGAAGACGCGGTAGATAACAGCTTTGTTGACTTTGCCGTCAACGTTTTAGGTAAATATAAATAATCAACTTTTATAGGATACTTACATTTTCCGGGAGGTGAGGTGCATGGCAAAGCTGCCGCACAGCAACCTAATAATACGCATCTTATCTGTTCTATCGCCATTGACCATCATCTTGCTGTGGGAATTCCTGGCCCGGATTAAAGCAATTGATACCCGGTTGTTTTCGAGCCCCAGCCAAATATTACAAACCTTTTTTCCCTTGCTGCTATCGGGCGACCTGTTATATAACACCCTTATAAGTATTCAACGCGTCCTTTGGGGATTTCTGGCTGGGGCTATTCCCGGCATTGTCCTGGGAATGAGCATGGGCCTGTCGCCAATATTGCGTTCGGCTATTGAACCAATGATTGCTGCTACCTATCCCATACCGAAATTGGCGATTATGCCGCTTATTCTACTGATTTTCGGTTTAGGTGAGGCCTCCAAAATATTTACCATCGCAATTGGCGTCTTTTACCTTGTTGTCATTAACACCATGGCTGGCGTACTCAATATCGACAAAATTTATATTGATGTTGCTAAAAACTTTGGCGCCAGCCGCAAAGATTTTTATCTCACCGTTGCTTTTCCCGGAGCGCTGCCGATGATATTCGCTGGGCTTAAACTTGGCATGGGCATGGCCCTTATCCTTATTGTCGCCGCCGAACTGTCGGCGGCCAAGGCCGGCGTAGGCTGGATGATATGGCGGGCTTACGACATGTTTGATATTGAGCAAATGTTTGTCGCCTTAATAATGTTGTCTGTCCTCGGTTATTTATTCTCACTGTTGCTTGACTTCATTGAGCGTTTGGTCCTGCCGTGGAAACAACAATGCTGACAGGGGGTCAGGGGAAATGCCTTATGGAAGCGATAGTATCATAATTCGCAATGTCAGCAAGGAATTTCATACCCGAACCGGCAAAATAACGGCGCTCCACAATATTAATCTGACCATTGGCCAAGGCGAGTTTTTTTGCATTGTTGGTCCAAGCGGCTGCGGTAAGACGACACTGCTCAGGATTTTAGCCGGACTGGAAACGGCCAGTGAAGGCGACGTCATTGTTAAAACCACCGATGCCAACCGGCCCGTCAACTCGATGGTCTTCCAAGAACAATCAGTTTTCCCATGGATGACGGTGATGGAAAACGTCAGTTACGGCTTGCGGATACGGGGTATCCGCAAGAAGCTCCGTGAAGAAATTGCCGAGCGATATATCCGGATGATCGGTCTTTCCAAATTTGCCCATTCCTATCCCTGCCAACTGTCAGGCGGCATGAAACAACGCGTAAGTGTCGCCCGGGCTTTTGCCAACGACCCGGAAATATTACTGATGGATGAACCATTTGGCGCCCTCGACGAACAGAATCGTATTATTTTGCAGCAGGAACTGCTGAGAATTTGGGAACTTACCCGGAAAACGACGGTTTTTATTACCCATAGTATTGACGAAGCCCTTTGTCTGGGCGACCGCGTCATGGTAATGACCGCTCACCCGGGAGCAATCAAGACAATTATCGATGTTGATCTGCCACGTCCCCGCGATATTGCCACTATCCGCACCAGTACACGTTATAACGAACTCTATCAGACGATTTGGTACAACCTACGGGACGAAGTGATGAAAGTAAAAGCCCAAGAGCTAAATGAGTAATTTTGTATATAAAAACCCACGGAGAGCATTTTCCGTGGGTAATGTTGTTTCGACAGGGGCAGTAGGACTCGAACCCACAACCAATGGTTCGGAGACCGCTGCTCCACTATTGAGTTATGCTCCTATAGCGGAAAACAGAAATTTTAGACAAGAGCATCTCCATCGCCTACGTAATCTTGCATTGCCAGGACATACACCATGCGGCGTTCTGACATGACCGCCAGGGCGTTCATAACCTCACGGGCGGTATCAATAGAGGTAAGACAGGGTATAGCATATTCCACAGTAGCCCGGCGTATTTTAAAGCCGTCCCGCTCCGGCTCTTTTCCACGAGTTAACGTATTGATAACCATGTTAATTTGACCCTGTTTGATCATGTCAATAATATTGGGATGGTGTTCGCGCACTTTATGGGCGGTTTCAACATCGAGGCCTAATGCTCGCAGATATTTCGCCGTACCGGCGGTGGCCACGAGTTTGTATCCCATTCCGGCAAAAACCTTGGCAATTTCGCCTACTTCTTCCTTGTCTTTGTCAGCCACGGTAAACAAAACAGTACCTTCCCTGGGTATGTGCAGTCCCGCGGCGGTAATAGCTTTATAAAGCGCGCGAGGATAGTGATAATCAATACCCATAACCTCACCGGTGGATTTCATTTCCGGCCCTAGGGAAATATCGACTTGCTGCATTTTGGCAAAGGAGAAAACAGGGACTTTTACGGCTGTATAACCTTTCGGCGGTAACAGCCCTGTTTGGTAACCCAGCGATTTAAGGGATTGACCCATTGCCACCTTTGTCGCCATGTTTACCATGGGCACATTGGTAACTTTGCTTAAGAAAGGGACCGTACGGCTTGATCGGGGATTTACCTCAAGGACATAGAGCATACCGCCGGAGATAACATACTGAATATTTATAAGACCACGCACGTTTAGCCCGAGAGCCAAACGCCTAGTATAATCAACCACTGTATCAATCATTTCATTGCTGAGAGATTTGGGAGGATAGACGGCGATGCTGTCGCCGGAATGAACGCCAGCCCGTTCAATATGTTCCATTATTCCCGGAATGAAAACATCCTGACCGTCAGCAATAGCGTCAACCTCAATCTCAATGCCCTGCATATACCGATCTATAAGAACTGGGTGTGCAGCCGACGCCTTAACGGCATGATTCATATATTCGATAAGCTCGGTTTCGTTGTCGACAATTTCCATAGCCCGTCCGCCAAGCACGTATGATGGACGAACAACGACGGGATATCCTATCTCCCGGGCTTTGGTTATAGCTTGATCAACACTTGTTACACTGGCGCCACGCGGCCGCGGAATGTTTAGCTTCTCTAAAAGCTGGTCAAACTTTTCCCGGTCTTCCGCCCGATCGATATCCTCGACGCTCGTACCAAGGATTTTCACTCCTGCTTTGGCAAGCGGCCCTGCCAAGTTTATCGCCGTTTGTCCGCCAAATTGGACAATTACTCCCTCACACTTTTCCTTGTCAAGTACGTTTAAAACATCTTCGACAGTAAGCGGTTCGAAGTAAAGGCGGTCGGATGTATCAAAGTCGGTACTGACTGTTTCCGGGTTATTGTTGATAATAACCGATTCAATTCCCATTTCACGCAGAGCCCAAACAGAATGCACAGAACAGTAGTCAAACTCAATTCCCTGTCCGATTCTGATCGGACCGGATCCGAGAACTAGCACTTTACGTTTTGCCGTTGTCTCCACTTCGTCTTCCTGGGCGTAGGTAGAATAATAATACGGCGTCACGGCTTCAAATTCGGCGGCGCAGGTATCGACCATTTTGTAACACGGCTGAATCTGAAGACGCAGCCGCATCTCGCGGATCTCTTCAGGCAGTTTTCCCGTCAGGTGCCCCAGAGTCCTGTCGGAAAGCGCCATCTTTTTGGCCGCCGCCAGCAGCTGAGGCGACAAGCCCTCGCGCTGAATACGTTTTTCAAGGGTAATAATGTTGAGAATTTTCTCCAGGAAGAAGCGGTCAATCCCGGTAATTTGGTGAATTTCATCCACTGTAATGCCGCGGCGCAAGCCTTCGGCGATGACGAACAACCGCTCGTCATTGGCCAGTTTCAGCTTGGCGCGAAGATCTTCCGTGGTCAATGCAGCGATTTCCGGCACATGCAACCCATGCAGGCCGATTTCCAAAGAGCGCACGGCCTTCAGCAGGGCGCCTTCAAAACTCCTGTCTATAGCCATGACTTCGCCGGTGGCTTTCATTTGCGTTCCGAGAATACGATCGGCAAAGTTGAATTTATCGAAAGGCCAACGGGGAAATTTTACCACTACGTAATCTAAGGCAGGTTCAAAGCAGGCCTTTGTTTTCTTGGTCACAGCATTGGTGATCTCGTCTAGGTGGTAGCCAATGGCAATTTTGCTTGCCACCTTGGCAATCGGATAACCCGTTGCCTTTGACGCAAGAGCGCTGGAACGGCTTACCCGAGGATTTACTTCGATTACATAATACTTGCTGCTGTTGGGGTCAAGGGCGAACTGGACGTTACACCCGCCCTCAATTCCCAGGGAACGGATAATTTTCAGCGCTGCACTGCGCAGCATTTGGTATTCATAGTCATTCAACGTTTGGGACGGCGCAACAACAATACTGTCTCCTGTGTGGATGCCGACCGGATCGAAATTCTCCATATTACAGACCGTTATGCAGTTGTCGGCGGCGTCGCGCATAACTTCGTACTCGATCTCTTTCCAGCCGGCGACACTGCGCTCTAGTAGCACCTGACCGATCAGGCTGTATTTTAATCCCCGCGTAACTACATCAACGAGCTCAGCTTCATTGTAGACAATGCCCCCGCCTGTTCCGCCGAGAGTGTAGGCCGGTCGAACAATAAGCGGATACCCGATAGTTTCAGCAAAACTTCGGGCGCTCGCCACGTCGGAAACAATAGTGCTTTCCGGGACAGGCTGACCAATTTCCTCCATCGTCAATTTAAAAAGTTCCCGGTCTTCCGCTTTCTTAATCGCCGTGAGCGGAGTGCCCAACAATTCAACGCCGTATTTCGCCAAGACACCTTGTTTAGCAAGTTCGACGGCAAGATTGAGCCCGACCTGGCCGCCCAACGTCGCCAGAAGGCCGTCAGGGCGTTCCTTAGCGATTATTTCTTCCAGAAAGTCAGGCGTCAATGGTTCGATATATACACGGTCGGCAATATTGGCATCAGTCATTATGGTGGCCGGATTGCTGTTTACCAGGATAACCCCAATACCCTCTTCCCTTATGGCCTGACAAGCTTGCGTGCCCGCATAATCAAATTCCGCCGCCTGTCCGATAACAATTGGCCCAGACCCTATTACCATGACTTTTTTTAGATAAGCCTTTTTCGGCATGCTATTTCCCTCCTCTTAAGAGAGCCAGAAACTCTTTGAACAGATAAGTGTTGTCATCTGGACCTGGTGCCGCTTCGGGATGATACTGTACCGAAAAAATCGGCAGCGTTTTATGTCTCAATCCTTCTACCGTTCCGTCATTTACTGCCCGGTGGGTAACGATAACATCCAGATCGGCCAACGACTGTTCATCTACTGCATAGCCGTGGTTCTGCGATGTAATTGTTACTCTTCCTGTAAACATGTCCTTGACAGGATGGTTAGAACCACGGTGACCGAACTTCAGCTTATAGGTATTGCCACCCATGGCTAGCGCGAGCAATTGGTGGCCAAGACAAATGCCAAAAATTGGTTTTCTGCCTATCAATTTTCTTACTGTTTTGATAGCATAAGGAACTGCTTTGGGGTCTCCCGGACCATTTGAGAGAAAAACGCCATCAGGGTCAAGAATAAGGATATCTTCGGCGCTGGTAGTCGCAGGAACAATCGTAAGGTCGCAGCCAATCCTGGACAAGGAATTAAGAATATTTTGCTTTACCCCGTAATCGACTACGACCACACGCGGACCGCTGTTTGGCATCCGGTATATCCGCTCAGTGGTCACTTCGCTTACCACATCGGTTTCGGCCGGAGCTTCCAAAAGGCGTTTAATTGCATCTTCAGGCGCATCCGCCGGAACAATTATCCCTTTCATGGCGCCCTGCGCGCGGATTCTCCTTGTTACGGCCCTGGTGTCAACATTGTAAAGGCATGGTATGTTGCGTGAACGAAGATAATCAATTAGGCTGCCTTCAGCCCGCCAGTTGCTCGGGTGGAAGCAAAGCTCGCTAACGATAAGCCCGCGGACGTACGACTTTCTGGACTGATCGAAAATAGCGGCGACTCCATAGTTGCCAATTAATGGATATGTCAGAGTTACGATTTGTCCGCAGTACGACGGGTCTGTGAGAATTTCCTGGTATCCAGTCATTCCAGTGTTAAAAACGACTTCACCAACGGCCTGACAGGGACTCAGCAACTGCCCGTAAAAAACACTACCGTCTTCTAAAATGAGTTTGCCTTTCACCTTATCACCCTACCGTTCTTCATAACTATTTTACCTCCCACGATAGTTGCGACTGCCTTGCCCTTAAGCTTCTTGCCCTCAAACGGCGTGTGTTTGCCTTTGGTGTAAAATTTTTTGCTGTCTACTATCCAATCCAGGTCGGGATCAAAGATCGTCAGATCAGCAGCGCCCCCAACCCGGATGACGCCGGCATCAAGTCCCAGAATACGCGCCGGATTATAAGCCATTAATCTGATAATCTCCATAAGGCTTAGCTGCCCTGTATGATACAGCGCTGTCAAAACTACCCCCAGGGCCGTTTCCAGCCCGGCAAAACCACTGGGGGCGTAGCGGTACTCCATGTCTTTTTCTTCATAGGCATGAGGGGCATGGTCGGTAGCAATTGCGTCGATCGTGCCGTCTTTAACGCCCTCGATTAAGGCGGCGACGTGTTCTTGGGACCTTAACGGAGGATTAACTTTTGTAGCGGTATCAAATCCCTTAACTGCCTCATCCGTAAGGCTCAGGTGGTGGGGCGTTACCTCCGCTGTAACCTTAACTCCGCGATTTTTCGCCTGGCGGATAAGTTCAACCGCCCCTTTCGTGCTCACATGAGCGATGTGAATGGGAGCGCCCACATATTCGGCGAGCATGATATCCCGCGCGACAGCTATATCTTCGGCAACGGCGGGACGTCCCTTCATTCCCAGCATGGCGGAAACGGCGCCTTCGTGCATGTATCCGTCGGAGACCAGGCTTTCATCTTCGGCATGGGATATAATTGGTTTGTCAAACATTCCGGTGTACTCAAGGGCTGTTTTAAGTAGCCTGGCGCTGTCCACATAATGGCCGTCATCGGAAATGGCGACGGCGCCAGCCAAAATCATATCGCCGATTTCTGCGAGTTCCTTTCCTTCCTGGCCCTTACTCAAGGCCCCGATAACTTTTAGGTTCACAATCCCTTCGACTTGCGCCCGCTGAATCAGTCCGGCGACCAAAATAGCATTATCAACAACCGGCTTGGTATTCGGCATGCAGGCTATGGTGGTAAAACCCCCGGCCGCCGCCGCATTTGTACCGGAAACAACATCTTCCTTCGCCTCAAGACCTGGTTCGCGCAAGTGAGTGTGCATGTCGACAAAGCCGGGCGCAACAACCAATCCGGCGGCGTTAAAACACTCCGCGCCGTCAGCGGAAAGTTCCTCGCCAATCGCAGCGATTTTGCCCTCTGCAATTAATATGTCTTTGATAGTATCGGTACCATCTGCCGGATTAATCACCCGACCGTTTTTAAGCAGAAGTTTCAATGTTCTTCCCTCCTGTCAGCACTAAAAAGAGCAGTGCCATCCGTATCGCTAAGCCGTTTTTTACCTGCTGCTGAATAACTGACTGATCACCATACGCCACATCCGGTGCAATCTCAAGCCCCCTGTTCATAGGACCAGGGTGCATCAAGAGCGCGTCAGGCTTCGCCAGGGCCAATCGGCTGGCATTAATACCGAATATACGGGCATATTCCCGAGCGGTGGGAAAGAGTCCTTTTTGCTGGCGTTCGCGCTGAATACGCAGGACGTTAACTACGTCCGCATTTTCCAAAGCATCTTCAACCCTGGTGTGAACAGTTACGCCCAATTTTGCGATTTCGCGTGGCATCAGTGTCGCGGGTCCGGCAACATGTACCTCCGCCCCCAGCTTTAGAAGACCGGCAATGTTTGAGCGAGCTACGCGACTGTGCAGGATGTCCCCAATTATTGCAACTTTTAAGTCTTTTATTCTTCCCTTCTTTTCCCTGATTGTGAAAATATCCAGCAGTCCCTGAGTAGGATGCGCATGAGCCCCGTCCCCGGCGTTGATTATTACCGGTTTTACGACTTTGGCTGCGAAGTGTGCCGACCCTTCCGCTTCGTGGCGCATGACGATTACATCCACCCCCATAGCTTCCACGGTAAGCAGGGTATCCCGCAGGCTTTCTCCTTTTACGACGCTGCTGGCGCTAGCCGTTATATTCACAACGTCGGCGCCAAGATATTTTCCGGCCAATTCAAAAGAGGTCCTGGTCCTGGTGCTAGGTTCAAAGAAAAGGTTGATAATCGACTTGCCGCGCAGCGTAGGCAATTTCTTAATATCCCGGTCGATGATGTTTTTCATCTCTTTGGCTGTTTCCAGAACAAGTTCCATCTCTTGGATCGTCATGCTCTCCAGATCGAGAATATCCTTATCCCTAAGCGAAACCTGGCTTTTTTTCACGATAAATCCTCCTTGTATATTAAGAGTAGCGACCAGTTGATTAACATAATCAACCAAAGCTGCTCTTCTTTATTTTTGAAAATGAAACATCCTCAAAATCTCTTTACGGTCCTGGGATGTCTTTGGGAAAATAGCCATAGGTGGATGTCTACCAAGGGAATGTTCCGTTTCCCCCTGTTGCCCCTCTTGAAGGGTTCTTCCACAGTAAGAGTGTTCCCCTGGCCCCATGGTATAGACCTACACGCTGAATGTTTCCCGTTCGGCCGCCCCTTCCGCCAGCAGAGGAAGGCTTGTGCACCGGTGGCCTCCGGTGTATTCCAATAGCACGCAAGGCTGTCGTTCATGGGTTTCCCAGGGACATCCCAGGACCGTAGACATCCTCATCCTGTTTGAAAGGAGGTGTTTCCTATGCCATCTCCCTTGTTTGTCGGAATTGATGTAAGCAGTCAGGACAATGTTGTTTGTTGCTTAACACTTCAGGAAGAAAAACGGCCTTTGTGTCGTTTTTCCGTTGCCAACAACCGTCCTGGCATCTTAGAATTCCAGGACCGCA